>JALOOE010000686.1 GCA_025454565.1 Anaerolineae bacterium | reverse complement strand
CTGGCGCGAATCGGCGGTGATATGGCTGATCTGAACGCGGGCTGTGCCGGTTGCGACGATCAGATTCGGCAGGTTGAGCAGGAGACGGGCAAGCTCCATCCATCCGCCCCTATTGCGGCGCCGGCCTGGCGCGGCCTCGGCCACTGCTCGTGGAAACACGCCTTCCTGACCAACCGCAATCTCGATTGGCGCAGCGGTAGCGTCGCACGGAGATGAGAAGGCTGATAGCTCGATCGATCGAGTTGCGGTGAATCCGCTGCAGCTCGCCACCGCAGCGCGGGCAGTGCATCTCTACCAGCACGGGTGTGCTGCGCAGCCGCCAGCGGATACGCCAGATCAGGAGGAACACCACGCCGATCAACATCGGAATGGCGATCAGTTCGGATAGACCGAGGCGAGATCTGAGGGTTTGCAGACTATCGATAAAGCGTGCACCCAAGTCCAAGCCGAGGTTGCCGATCGCGGCGACCCAGCCGAGCAATGTACCACGGATGTTCATCTGTTCGAACAGCAAGAAGACCGCCAGGATCAGGCCGACAACGATCAGGGTTTCGACCCAATACGTCTTGAGAAATTGCAGAAACGGGCTTCGTCGCCGCTCGGATCGATGTCGGTGAGACTCTTCGGGCATGCGCCGTTCCTTGAATCTGTTGGACGTTCGTTTCGGCTCAGCGCAGTGCGTCGCCCATTCGATCAGCGGCCCAGGGAAGAGGCCGATGAGCAATGTCAACGCGCCGGTCAACAGCACCGCGGCCTGGAGAGTTCGACCGACCTCGATCGGCCCGGCGTCCGGCTCAGGCGGCGTGAAGAACATGTAGCGCACGACATTCAAGTAGTAGAAAGCGGACACGACCGAGTTGAGCGCGCCGATGACCGCCAGGAGGATCATCTGGGCTTGCACCGCGGCGCCGAAAACGAACACCTTGCCGATGAACCCGGCGGTCGGCGGGATGCCCGCCAGCGAAAGCAGGAAGATGAAGAGCGCGACAGCCAGCACCGGCGCGCGGCGGATCATCCCCGCGTAATCTTTGATTTCCACCGTGCCGGAGCGATTCTCGATGGCGATCACCACCGCGAACGCGCCAAGATTCGTCACCAGGTACGCCATCAGGTAGATCAAGACGCCGTTGATGCCGTTGAAAGTCAATGTCAGCGCCCCCGGTTTCGTGCTGACCGCGGCGACGCCGATCAGGATGTAGCCCGCCTGGGCGATCGACGAGTACGCCAACATGCGTTTGATGTTCGTCTGCCGGATGGCAGTGAGATTGCCGATGGTCATGGTCAGAATCGAGACAAGCGCCAATAGGGCCGTCCACTGCGCCGTGAACGTACCGAGGGCGACCGCCAGCAGCAGGATGATGGCCGGAATGCCGAGCCAGAGGAGATCGGGGGCGGCTCGCCGGCTCAGCGCCTGTGCGATGCCCGCCAAATCGGTCGTGCCGGTCGCGCCGTAGAGGAGCGACATGCCGTACAGCATCACCGCCGAGGCGGTTGCGCCGTAGAGAAAGTACTTGATCGCCGCTTCGCCCGATTTGCGGTTTTCCCGGAAGTAACCGGCCAGGATGTAGCTCGTAATGCTGAGAAACTCGAACGCCAGATAGAGCATCACCAGGTTTGTCGCGCTCACGGCCAGGCAGATGGCCACCCCGGTGATCAACAGAAAGGCATAGAACTCGCCACCGTAGTACGTCCGCCCGCGCATGTAGGGGATCGCAGCCAGGATGACGATCGCAAGGCCGATGATCGCCAGCGCCTTGAAGAAGAGCGCAAACGGATCGACCGCCAACATTGACGCGATCTGCGCCGTCTGCCCGAGGCTGGGGAGCAACGCGAGCGCGGCGAGACCCAGTCCGACGAACGCGACGTAGGGCAGCCACGGTTTGGGCCGGCGTTCCAGGGTGACCGGGTCGCCCGGCTGACGGCCCACGATGTCCAGTATGAATATCGCCGCGGCCGTTAACAACAGGATAAGCTCCGGCAGCAGATAAGTCAGATCATTCAGGTTCAAGGAATTGCCTCCGGTGCTGGAAGCTGCAAGCCCGAAGCTGGAAACTGGAAGCTGGGGAGTGGGATGAATAGATCACCGGTATCCAGCTTCGAGAGCTTCCAGTTTCTAATCCTACTTTGCGGCCAAACCGCTCATCAGCGTCAAGAAGGCGCCGTTGAAGAAGTTCAATAGTATGCTCGGCAGGACGCCGAGTAGCACCATGAAGAAGACGAGCGGCCACAGCGTGACTTTTTCGTAGCGTACGACGTCGGACGGCTCATGGGCATCGGCGCCGGTCTTGGGATCGGTCCAATGCTCGATCTTGTGCGGGTCATACTGACCGAGGAAGACGTATTGGACGATCTTCCAGAGGATGTAGGCGGCCGTGAGCACGACGCCGATGATGCCGATCGCCGCCCAGAGGCGGGTGATGGCGAACGCGCCCCGGAAGACGAAGAATTCGCCCCAGAAGCCGGCCAGACCGGGCAGGCCCAACGAGGTGAAAGCCGTCACCGCAAAGAGGCCGTAGTAGTAGGGCAACTTACTGCTCAACCCGCCGAACATCTTGAGATCACGCAGGTGTGCCCGCTCGTAAATGATGCCGACCAGGAAGAACAGGGCGCCGGTGCTGATGCCGTGATTGAACATGGTGAGCGCCGCGCCGTCCAGCGCCATCGTGCTGGAATCCACCAGTTCTTTGGAGCCGACGGCCAGCGCGGCCGCCCCGGCGCCCAGCAGGATGTAGCCCATGTGGCTGACCGACGAATACGCGATCAACCGCTTCAGATCCCACTGGGCCAACGATACCAGCGCACCGTAGATGATCGAGATCACGCCGAGGATCACGATGACCAGGCCATACGCCCTGAACGTATCCGGGAAGACCGGCAGGTTGATGCGCAGGATGCCGTACGCGCCGAGCTTCAGCATAACGCCGGCCAGGATCACGGAGCCGGCCGTGGGCGCCGCGGTATGGGCGTCGGGCAGCCAGGTGTGGAACGGCCAACTCGGCACCTTGATGGCAAAGGCGATGAAGAAGGCCCAGAAGGCCAGGCTGGACAACAGGAAATTGTCCGAGAATGGCTTCAGCCGCGGCAACTCAACCATGTCGAAAGTGCCCACCGCCAGGTAGACGCCGATGATCGCCAGCAGCATCAACACCGAGCCGGCCATCGTGTAGAGGAAGAACTTGATCGCCGAATACTGCGGCCGATCTTTTGCCTGCCCCCAAACGCCGATCAACAGATACATCGGCACAAGACCCAGCTCCCAAAAGACGTAGAACAAGACCAGATCGAGCGCGGCGAAAACGCCGAGCATGCCCACTTCAAGGAGCAGGAACAAGAAGAAGAACTCTCGCACCCTGACCTTGATCACCCTGGCGGAATAATAGAGGCCGAGTGTCGTCAGGAAGGTGGTCAAGAACACCAGCGGCACGCTCAGCCCATCCACGCCCAAGTGGAAGTTGACATTCAGCGCGGTGATCCACGGCACATTGGTCTGGTACTGGAATCCGCCGACGGCCGTATTGTAGCCGTACGCCAGCAAGATCGACAGGAGCAGCGGGAGCAGGCTGATGACGATTGCGCCATTCTTGATGAGCCGTTCCTCGCGCGCCTTCTCCCACCTCAGCCACTTGCCATAGGGCAAAAGCGTCAAGATGGCGCCGGCCAGGGGTATGAAGATAATGAGGGTCAGAAGTGAACTATTCATTAAGCGTCCCTCCG
>JALOOE010000068.1 GCA_025454565.1 Anaerolineae bacterium | reverse complement strand
CTTCCGCGACGAGGTGCATCTGACGGCGGATTTCCTGGCGAGCAACGGCTGGGATGTGCTGGACATTGAGGAGACGCGCGGCCCCGGCGATGCGACGACGTATGCGCGAGAAGCGGTCGCTCACGGCTGCGATGTTGTGTTCGTGGCGGGAGGTGATGGTACACTCGCTCAAGTGGTGGACGGTTTGGTGGGCACCGACACGGCACTGGCTGTGCTGCCAGCGGGCACGGGCAACGTCTTTGCCCGCCAACTCAACTTGCCCGTGCCCGGCAGCCTCTACCCGCGTCCCATCCTGGAGTCGGCGCGGCTCCTGCTCGATCACCAGATCCGCCGCGTCGATGTTGGCCGGATCAGCCCGCGCAAGGGGCATGGGATCGCCCGCCACTTCATCTGTTGGGGCAGTATCGGCTTCGATGCCCAACTCAATGTATCGGTGCACGAAGCTGCGGATCGCAAGAAGCAGCTCGGCCCGGCAGCATGGGCACTCACCACGATCTTGACATTGCGCGATTTCGCCGGGACGGCGGCGGTGGTGCGCGTGGACGGCCATCGCGTCAGCCGCCGTGTCTTGATGTTGACGGCCACCAATATCCAGCTCTACGGCATCGTCTTTCGCATGGCTCAGAATGCGGTGATAGATGATGGCTTGCTCGATGTGTATTGCTTCCAGGGGAGTAGCCCACTCAACACGCTGATGCACATCGCCAGGCTCCTGGTCAACCGGCATGTGCAAGACCCGCGGGTCGATGTCTATCGGGCGCGGCACGTGGAGATCCGTACCTATCGCCCGCTGCTGGTGCACGTCGACGGCGACGCCATCGGCTACACACCCGTCGTGATCGATATCGTGCCGCATGCGGTTAATCTGATGGTGCCTTCATGTGCGCCGGCAAGCCTTTTCCTGGATGGCACCGGCATGCTGGCGCCTGAGACGCCCTGGACGTGGATGGCCCGCATGGCGCGCGATGCGCATACTGCGATCCGACAAAGGAGCGGTCTGGAGTGAAATACCTTTATATCCTCTTCGTTTTCGCCCCCGTTGCTATTCTTGGCGAGCTACTTCACTGGTCGCCTGTGTTGGTTTTTCTGACCTCGGCGCTGGCGGTCATCCCGGCGGCCGGGCTGATGGGCCGCTCGACCGAGGAATTGGCCGCCCACACCGGCCCACGACTCGGCGGCCTGCTGAACGCGACGCTGGGCAACGCTGCAGAGTTGATCATCACGATCTTTGCGATCCGTGCAGGACTGCTCGATCTGGTGAAGGCATCGATCACCGGCTCGATTATCGGCAATGTGCTGCTGGTGATGGGGCTCAGCGTCTTGTTGGGCGGGCTGAAGAACGGCGTGCAGCGCTTCGATCGCACACAGGCCGGGGTGAACGCAACACAACTCCTGCTCGCCGTGGCCGCGTTGATGATCCCCTCCCTCTTCTTTTTCGCTCACACCGAAACGAACGGTCCGGTGGAGAGTCTGAGCCTGGGTACCGCCGTCGCCATGCTGGTGATCTACGCGTTAGGGCTCTTGTTTTCGTTTCGTCTTGCCAGCCCCGAACCGGCGCTTGGGCTTGAGGTCGAAGCAGAGCACCACAGTAATTGGTCGATCCGGAAATCCGGGTTGGTACTGCTCGGCGCAACCGTGCTGATCGCGGTACTGAGCGAGGTGTGGCAGTGCTGGGTGTCTCCGAGTTCTTCATCGGCATCATCGTCGTGCCTCTGGTGGGCAACGTCGCCGAACATGCCGTGGCGGTGCAGACCGCCTTCAAGAACAAGATGGAATTGAGTATGGCGGTGTCGCTCGGCTCGAGTCTGCAGATCGCGCTTTTCGTTGCGCCGCTGCTGGTGTTCATCAGCCTGTTGATGGGCAACCCGCTCACACTCGTCTTCAACCAGTTCGAGATTGTCGCGTTGTTCGTCGGGGTGCTCATCGCCGCCTTCGTGGCGCAGGATGGGGAGACGAATTGGCTGGAGGGCGCGCAACTGCTGACCGTGTACGCTGTGCTGGCGCTGGCGTTCTTTTTCGTGCCGGTATGAGATCCCTGAATGACGCGCTGCTGAAGCAAGGGGCGGTGTGATGCGTCGAAAGCGTGGGGTGCTGGTCGGGGGCGCGGCACTGGTTGCGGGTGGCGCCGTTCTCTTGACCGCCGAGCAGCGTTATGCCGAACGGCGGGAAATCGCGTCCACGCTGAGCGCGCCGGCGTTGTGGGGGGAACTGGCGACGGCCTTCCGCGATTCCACCCAAAGCGCGCTCTGGCCTCAGGCGCTGGAGGTACTCCGCTCCGACGGTCTGGCCGAGGGTGCGACGGTGCACGCGGCCTATCGCACGCCGGGCGGTGAGAGCCGTCAGGCCTACACGATCGGCGAGTTTGTGGATGGCCGGGGCTTCGCCTACAGCACAGGCCCGGAGCATCCGCTGGCTGGCGGCGGCCGCGTGCTGGTGCTGCCAACCCCGGATGGCGCGAAGCTCATCTGGTCGGTGGACTACACCTGGCAGGGCATCTCGCCCGCCGCGTTGTTCGTCCGGTTATACTTCGTGCCGCGATTTTTCCGAGAGTTGGAGGCCAACTTGCGCGTCTTGGAGGCACAGTAGCCGATGCCACCCGCCAACGTCTATAGCGTTTCCCAGGTCTCTGCCTACATCAAATCGCTGTTCGTCGGCGATATGCTCCTGGCCGATGTGTGGCTGTCGGGCGAGGTGTCCGGGTTCATCCAGGCCAACTCCGGCCACTGCTATTTCACGCTGAAAGACGCCGGCGCCATCCTCAAGTCGGTGATCTGGCGCACGCAGGCCAAGGGCATGGCCTTGCCGCGCAACGGCGACGCGGTGATCGTCCACGGCGCGATCTCCGTCTACGAGCAGGGCGGCGCGTATCAGTTGTACGTCGATCATCTCGAACCGGCGGGCGTCGGCCAGCTCTGGCGGGAGTTCGAGCGGCTGAAGGCGCGGCTGGAGGTGGAAGGGCTGTTCGCTGACGCGCGTAAGCGGCCCATCCCGGCGCGGCCCGCCCGGCTCGGCGTCGTCACATCGCCCACCGCCGCCGCGTTGCGCGACATCCTGCGCACCCTCAGCCACCGCTACGGCCTGGTCGATGTGATCCTCGCGCCTACGCCGGTGCAAGGCGATCAGGCGCCGCCGGCCATCGTCGCCGCGCTGGCGCTTCTCAATCGCTGGTCGGTCGAGCGCGAGCCGCTGGACGCGATCATCCTGGCGCGTGGCGGCGGTTCTATTGAGGAGTTGTGGGCGTTCAACGACGAGCGCGTGGCGCGTGCCATCGCCGCGTCCGCGGCGCCGGTGATCACCGGCGTGGGCCATGAAACCGACTTCACCATCGCCGATTTCGTCGCTGACTTGCGCGCGCCGACACCCACGGGCGCGGCGACGTTGGCCACGCCCGATGGTCGTGAATTGAGCGCCGCGGTCGCCGCGTTGATGGCGCGGGCCGAGCGACAGCTTACCGGGCGTTTGGCCGACGAGCGGACGCGGGTCGGGGGGCTGACTGTCCGTCTGCGGCGGGCCGCGCCGGCCGCACGTTTGGCGACCAACCGCCAGCGAATCGACGACCTGAGCCGCCGAGGCGCGCTTGCGATAGCCAACATCGTGCACCAGCAGCGTGCGCGGCTGCGCGGCGAAGGTCTGCGGCTGACCGCGCTGGATCCCAACCGCGTCCTGGCGCGAGGCTATGCCATCGTTGCCAGGGCCGACGGCGCGGTGTTGCATTCCGTCGCGCAGGTGGCCCCCGGTGATGCAGTGCGCGTGCGCATGGCCGATGGCGCGTTTGGCGCGATCGTGACCGAAGACCGATGACGAAGGCCCAATGACCCAGAGCACTGTCGTTTTCGTCTTTCGTCCTTTGTCCTTCGTCCTTTACGAGGTTTCCCATGCCTGACCAGAAATCCTTCGAAGCCCTTTACGGAGAAATGGAAGAGGCGGTGCGGCAATTGGAGGCTGGTGACTTGAGCCTGGAAGAGTCGCTGGCGCTCTTTGCCCGCGCGACGGCGCTGGCCGAACAGTGCAATGCGCTGCTGGATTCCGCCGAGTTGCGCGTGCGCCAACTGGTGTCCCAGCCCGACGGCAGCTCGGCCGCCGAGCCTTTCGAGAACTGGCAGAACGGCTGAACGGTTCGCAGCGAGAGGTGTTCTATGGCCGTCCGCATCGTCACCGACAGCACCTGCGACCTTCCGGCGGAGATCACCGCGGAGCACGGCATCATCGTCGTGCCGACGTGCATCGGCATCGGCGACCGGAGCTACCTGGATGGTGTCGAGATCACGCGTGAGGAGTTTTACGATTGGCTGCCGACGCTATCGCCGGCGCCGACCACCGCCGCGCCCGGCATTGGCGTCTTCTTGCAGGCCTTTGAGCGGGCGACCAGCGAGGGCGCGACCGGGATTATTGCGGTCCACCCGCCAGCCGAGCTGAGCAGTCTGTACAGCGTTGCCGAGTTGGCGGCGAAAGAGATGCACGGCCTGCCCATCGCCGTCGTTGACTCTCGGCAGGTGACGTTGGGGATGGGAAGCATCGTCCTGGCGGCGGCCCGGATGGCGGAAGCGGGGCATACCGTCGATGAGATCGTCGCGGCGCTGCCCGGTGTCATTCGGCGCACCTATGTCTTCGGCGTCCTCGACACCCTCGAGTATTTGCGACGCGGCGGACGTGCGAGCCGCCTCCAGTCCGGCTTCAGCGCCCTTTTGCAGATCAAGCCAGTATTCACGGTGTACGATGGGCAGATCACCTACGAGCGAGTGCGCACGCGTTCAGCGGCCTTCGCGCGATTGGTGATGCTGGTCGAAGCACTCGGCCCGCTGGAGGCGTTGTCCGTCGCGCACACCCATGCGCCCGAGCGCGCCACCACGCTGACGGAGATGGGACGCTCCCTCTTCCCGGACGGCACGCCCACGATGTGCGTCGAAGTCACGCCGGTGCTGGGCGTTCATTTCGGCCCCGGCGCGGTCGGTTTTCTTGCCGTGAAACGTGATGCGTGAAACGCGATGCGTGAAACGTGAAACGCGATGCGTGAAACGTCATACGTCATACGTCATACGTCATACGTCAAAACACCCCGCATTGCGGATGACGTATGACGCATGACGCCCTCCTCGCTCAACCCGTCGTTCCCTCGTCACGCATCACGTTTCACGTTTCACCTGTCACTTTTTCCGCCTCGGCGGTGTTAAATGAGTAGAGATCCGTCAGGAGATGAGCACACGAACATGACCACCGATGCCTGGACGCGCGCTGCCGCCCAAACGAGGGATGAGGCCACGTTCGACGCGCTCTTTCTGACGCACTATCAGCCGATCTTCCGGCTGCTCTACCGCATCGCCGGCACGCGAGAGGAAGCGGAAGATCTGGCACAGGAGACCTTCCTGCGGCTCCATCGGTCGCCGGAGCTGTGGAAGGGGACGCGCGAGAAGCCGCGCGAACACAACGTGCGCGCCTGGCTCTATCGGGTGGCGGCCAACTTGGCCTACAACGTGCTGCGAAGCCAGCAGCGACGGACACGCCGCGAGGATGTCGTGCTCGGACAAACCCTCAGCGCCGGGTCGTGGGAGCCCAATCCGGTCGAGGCGGCGGAACGCGAGGAGGAGCGGGTCGCTGTGCGACATGCGCTGGCCGCTCTGCCCGAACGCCAGGCCCAACTGCTGCTCATGCGTCACGCCGGCCTCAGCTATCGCGAGTTGGCCGAGGCGCTGGGCATTGCGCCAGGCTCAGTCGGTACATCCCTGGTGCGCGCTGAGGCGGCTTTCGAGAGGGTCTATCAGAATCTACGCAGCAGCGAAGGAGGCGGACGATGAAGTGTGATACCGGTCGATTGCGGGCCTATCTGGACGACGCCCTGCCGTCGCCGGAGCGCGATGCGGTCGCCGGCCATCTGGCGGCGTGCGCTGTGTGCCAGGCGGAGCTGTCGGTCCTGCAGGCACGCTCCGTCGCCGCCGGCAGCCGCTTCGCCGCGTTGACACCCGCATCCTACCCATCGGCCGACCCGGTTCGGGCGTTGGCGCGTTTCCGCGCGGAGACGCTGCCGGCGCCCGCGACGCCGTGGGCGGCAATCAGGAGAAGCCTTACTATGACCAAGCATACTTTGTTGAACGGCAGATGGCGCGTCGCTACCATCGGCATGACGGCGCTGCTTTGCCTGGCGGTGATCCTCAGCTTCGCGCCCGCCCGTCAGGTCGCCGCCGACTTCCTCGGTCTGTTCCGCGTGCGCAAGTTCGCGGTCATCCCCATCGATCAGGCGCAGCAGGCCAAGCTCGAAGCCCTGGCCCAGCAGGCCGAGAGCGGGCAATTCGGCAAGCCGACCCAGGTGCGCGAAGCGGGCAAGCCGCAGCCGGTCGCCGACCTCGCCGCGGCCTCGAAGGCGGTCGGGTTCGCCGTCCGCGCACCGGCCGCTCTGCCAACCGGCGCGACGCGCAAATCATTCACCGTCCAAAGCGGGCCGGCCGTACATTACGAGATGGATCGTGCGATGATGCAGGCGCTGCTCGACGCGACCCAGGTGCAGGGCGTGAAGCTGCCGCCCGTCGATAAAGTCACGATCGATGTCGATGTGCCATTCGCCGCGGAGCAAAGCTTCAGCATCGGCAACGGTGCACTGTCGATCCTCCAGATGGCGAGCCCACAGGTGAGCATCCCGCCGGGGGTCGATCCGGCCATGATCGGCGAGGCAGGCTTCAAGTTCCTCGGTATGCCCGATGCCGACGCTCGACGCCTGGCGCAGAGCATCGACTGGACGAGCACCCTCGTCATCCCCCTCCCCGCCAACGTGGTACAATATCGCGAGGTGACGGTCGATGGCGTGTCGGGTTTGCTGGTCGAACACAAGTCTGAGAAGACCAACCGCCGGTCTGCCTCGCTGCTTTGGCAAAGAGACGGCGTCATCCACGGCATCAATGCCACGGATGTCGATCCGCTGGTGGTGATGCAGGTGGCGGATTCGCTGAAGTAGACGAATGACCATAGACGGATGACCAAGGACGAATGATGCGGTGAAATCCTTGGTCTTTCGTCCTTGGTCTTTGGTCATCACATCATGCTCATCGAAACCCACAATCTTCGCAAGACGTTCGGCGACACCGTTGCCGTCGATAGCCTCACCCTTTCCGTCGGAGCGGGTGAGGTTTTCGGCTTTCTGGGGCCGAATGGCGCGGGAAAAACGACCACGGTCAAGATGTTGCTCGGTCTCGTCGCGCCGACCGCCGGCGAGGCGCGCCTCCTGGATCACCGGCCCGGCGATCCGGCGATCATGGGGCGCGTCGGCTTCCTGCCTGAGCAGTTCCGCTTCCCAGCCTGGCTGACTGCCGGCGATTTCCTGGATGTGCATGGCCGGCTTTACGGCCTGCCGGCCGCCGAGCGCCGGGCGCGCATCCCGCGCTTGCTGGCGCGCGTCGGCCTGGCCGATCGGGCGCGCTCCAGGCTCGGCGAGTATTCCAAGGGCATGATGCAACGGGTTGGCCTGGCGCAGGCGCTGCTCAACGATCCGGCGCTCGTCTTCCTCGACGAGCCGACCTCCGGCCTCGACCCGCTGGGTCGCCGCGAGGTGCGCGATCTGATCCACGAGCTGCGCGCCGCCGGGGTGACGGTCTTCCTGAATTCCCATTTCCTGAGCGAAGTCGAGGTGACGTGCGACCGGGTGGCAATCGTCAAGCGTGGCCGCGTGGTGCGCATCGGCACGCTGGCCGAGCTCACGCGCCAGACCACGGAGGTGGAGATCCGGGCGGCGGGGCTGACGGCCGAGGTGGTGATGGGGCTGGAGCGGTGGGGAAGAGCGATTGCGGATCTCGGATTTGGGATTGCGGATTCTGCGTCGCCAATCCGCAATCCACAATCGGAAATCCGCAATGCTGATAGCGCCCGCTTGACGCTGACCATCGCGAGCGAGGACGTCCTGCCTGAAATCACCGGCTATCTGGTGCAGAGCGGCGCGCGGGTCTACGCAGTGGCGCCGCAGCGCATCTCGCTGGAGGAGTTGTTCATGCGGGTGATGGAGGAGGAGGAATGAACGGGCTGCGGGGCAGCGTGGAGATCGCGCGGCTGACCTTCCTGGAAGCGCGCATGCGCAAGATGCTCTGGGCCATCCTCCTGCTCGGCGCGGCGTTCCTGATCCTGTACGCCATCGGGTTCCACCTGATCTACGCCGACATACGCGAGCACATGTCGGGAAGCGCCGCGCGGCTCCTCGAACCGACCAACTTCTTCGTCATGGCCGGGCTCTATGCGATCAACTTCCTGGTCGTGATGCTCGCCGTGCTGACCTCGGTGGACACCATCGCCGGCGAGATTGCTTCTGGCACCATCCAGACGATTGTCACCAAGCCGCTCCGCCGCTGGCAGGTGGTGGTGGGCAAATGGTTGGGGCTGGCGCTGATGTTGGGTGTCTTCACCGTCGTCATGTGCGCCGCGCTGCTGCTGATCGTCAAATTGATCGCCGGCTACATGCCGAACAATCCGGTCACCGCCATCGGTTTGATCGTGCTGGAAGGGCTGGTCGTGTTGACACTCTCGATCCTGGGCGGCACGCGGCTTTCGACACTGACCACCGGCGTGGTGGTCTTCATGCTCTATGGGCTGGCATTCATCGCCGGGTGGATCGAACAGATCGGCAGCGTGCTGCGCAGCGACGCCGCGGTGAACGTCGGCATCGTGGTGAGCCTGATCATGCCCAGCGAGGCGATGTG
Source organism: Anaerolineae bacterium (assembly GCA_025454565.1). Classification (GTDB taxonomy): domain Bacteria; phylum Chloroflexota; class Anaerolineae; order CG2-30-64-16; family CG2-30-64-16; genus JALOOE01. Next base: position 1,626 of record JALOOE010000068.1, on the reverse strand, counting down.
GAAGCGCGCGGCGTATCTGATGCAGCCGCCGTTTCTCCGCGAGCTCGGCTTCAGCGCCACCCCCTTCGGCGCGGCCAGCGCGCCCAGCGAGGCGATGGTGGTCTACGCCGTTCTGTACACGGTGGTCGCGTTAGCGGTCGCGGTGCGATGGTTCAATAGGCGTGATCTGTGACCTTACGGGGTCAAAGTGAGACGCGTCTCCGCTTCCCGCTCCACATCCTCCCGCGCAAACAGCAGCGGGTGATATCCATCCTCGAACCACGCCGAGATCTGGTCGTCGTAGTGGCGACTGCCCGGCTGGCCTGAATTGCCCGGCGCCAGCAGCCCCAGCGAGTTGCGCCAATTCCCCAGATCTGAAATATGGCGGAACGGCGGGCCGATCACCTGGTCGGAGTCGAGCGTGTGCATGCCGCTCCCCGTGGCCCAGACCGTGGTGCCGTCGCCGCCGAGCGGGAGCGGGCCGCGGTTGAATACCGGCGCGAGCGCGGGAACCTGCCCCACGATGTGGCCGTAGCGAAGCTTGTGTAGCTTGCCCCAGGCCCAATCGCCGGTGTTCGCGCCCAAGCGCTCCTTCAGGAAGTCGATCGTTTGGCGCAGCGCCAGCCGCATCACGTCATCGCGCTGCTCGCCGCCGCCCAGATCGAACCAATGTGAATCCGGCACGGCCAGCGTCGCTTGCAGCCACTCCCACGAGCGCTGCCCGAAGAAGCTCGATTCTGCGAGGGCCGGCGTCGGCCCCTTGCCCGCGTAGCGCGCAGCCAGATCGGCGCCGAGCTTGTCCGTGAGGATCAGCGAGATCATGCGCCGCATGAAGACCTGGTAGACCGCCGCCGCTGGGCTGTCGGCGCCGAGCGCGCCATCCCAGGCCCGCATCATCTGGATCACGCTCGCCAGTTCGGGATCGTCTGTGGTGAGCCGGCCCAGGTAGCCTGCGACGACGCGCGCCGTCGGGGAAACCTGGTCGAAGTGCATGCGCCGGATGGTGGCGGCGTCGATTTTCTGCCGCGATTCGATCAGTTCGGTGATGCGTTGCGCACGGTCGCCCATGCAATACTCGGTGCTGATGAAGTGCGGGTAGTCGTCGCCGGCCACGCGGTTGTTCGCCGTGACGATGGTGCCCTGCGGCGGGTTGTAGCGATGCGGCAGCTCGTCGAACGGGATCGTGCCGATCCACTCGTATTCGCCCGTCCAGCCGGGCGCCGGTACGCGGCCGTCGCCCCGTGCGCGGATCGGGATGTTGCCCGGCAGGCTATAGCCGATGTTGCCTGCGGTGTCGGCGTAAACGGTATTCTGCACCGGCCCGGACCAGTCGCGCAGCGCCTCGCGAAACTCCAGGCATGTGCGCGCCCGATTCATCGCCCAAAGCGCATGCAGCATGGTTTCGGGTTCCAGCGACGTCCAGCGCAACGCCAGCGGCTGCTCGCCGGCGAAATCGGGGGCCAGCGCGTTGATGATTGGCCCGTGGCGCGTGGTCACGACCTCCTGCGTCACCGGCTCGGCGCCCTTCACGCGCACTTCCTCCTGAAGCACCTGCGCGTCGAGCCATGCGCCCCGAAATTCGACCTGCACGCGGCCATCCGGCCTTCGGCGCAGATGCTCCATGTAGAGGTCCTGTACGTCTGCGAA
>JALOOE010000685.1 GCA_025454565.1 Anaerolineae bacterium | reverse complement strand
CGTTCGAGTATGAGGATCTGCGGCTGAGTGCGGACACAATCCCCCCGGACGGAGTGTTGACGGCTCAAGTCGAAGTGATCAACGCGGGAAAACGCGCCGGCGACGAGGTCGTGCAGTTGTACATCACCTACCCGGACACTTCCCCTCGCAACCCGATCCGCCAGCTCCGAGGCTTCATCCGAGTGCACCTGAAGGCGGGCGAGTCCGGCACTGTCGCATTCAGCCTGGATCATGAGGATCTGGGGCTGGTGAACGACGCCGGGCAGCGCGTGGTCGAACGCGGCGAGTATCGCGTGAGCGTCGGCGGGCGGCAGCCGGTTGGTCCGGCCACGGGCGATGTCCTGACAGGCGCGTTTCAAGTGATTTGACGAGGAATATGGATCACGAAGCTGCGAAGTGGACGAAGCTCACGAAGCGCCAATTCCACGAAGAATCCGGCGCGATGGAATCTCTCGCGCACTCCGTGCTGCGTGAGCTGCGCGGTGTTTCGCGATTTCGCGCTCCAAACCATCACCTGCTGGAGTGACACATGGACTTCCCCACCCAAGAGTCGAACTCGCCACGCTGGACATACACGCCCTCAGCCGGCCGCTTCGACATGCGCGACGGGCTGAGCCCGCGGCGGCTGACCCTCGCCATGTGGGATCAGGCGTTCCTGCTGCGCCACATCCCTGGCGGCTCATTCTGGGACTACGACCGGGTGCTGGACGAGACGCTCGAGCGCGGCTACAACACGCTGCGGCTCGATCCGCTGCCGCAACTGCTCGATCTGGCGCGGCCGGAGACGGTCTTCGCGTGGGACGACCCTAAGACACCGTACATGCCCTGGTGTTGGAACACTGCGGTCGAGGGGTCAATCGGCGAATGGTTGATCGAATTCATGGAGAAGCTGCTCCGCCGGCCGCTGTGCTACACCCTCAGTGCGTGGTGGTTCTACGGCGGTTCGGGCAACAACCCGTTCCCGCTGGCCGCCGCGGCCCCGCGGACACACGTAGAGGCTGCGGAGTTGTGGGCCAGGCTGCTGCGCGAATGGCAGCGGCGCTTCGGGTTCGCCGGCCTGGTCTATGTCGACCTCGCCAACGAAGTGCCCTATTTCCTGCCCGGCTTCATGGATCGCTTCCGGGAGGAGACAGGCGGGCCGTGGGGTGGCTCGCCGCGCTTTTCAGCCCGGCAGATCGAGTTCCTGGCGCAGGAGTTGAACGCCGCGTTCGCACTGCTCAGCCGGGAGTTCCCAGCGCTGCGCTTCACCGCCTCGATCCATGGCGACGAGCGGTGGCTGGATGTGCCCGTGGATTTCGACTGCCTGGACGTCCACTTCTACGCTGACGCCGACCGGCGCTGGAGCCGGCGCACGCGTTTCGCCGAGCAGATGGCGCGCCTCTTCACCGACGCGTCGTGGCATCGGGAGTTCAGCGACCGCTGCGCCGCGACGCATGCTGCCGTGGCGCCGATGTTACGCGCCCGCCAACGCGCCAAGCTCGCCAACTTCGCGGCGTGGTCGGGCCGCTTCGGCATGCCGCTGACCACCAGCGAATCATGGGCGTCGTGGTATTACTTCGACAGCCCCGATCTCGACTGGGGCTGGCTGCTGGAGTGGGCTGAGTGGTCTGTGGAGGACGCCATCGAGTTCGGGATGTGGGGCTGGACGCCGCACAACTACGTCCAGCCTCAGTTCGCTAACTGGCAGGACGTGCGCTGGCACCGGCGACTGACGGAGCGGTTTCTGCGGAGTTGACGGGGCGCGACAGACACGACTTCATCTTATCCAATCGGCGTGGCCGTCTCGCGCCACCCACGCCAGGTGGCCATCGACGAGCGTCTCGTAGCTGGGGCGACCCAGATCGTCCCAGCCCATCATCCGGTAGTAGGTCCGGATGCTCGCCTGGAAGCGCTCGCGATCCAGATGCGTCTGCGCCCAGCGACCGATGCCGACGGGATCGGTGAAGAAGCGTTCGGGCAGCGTGTCGTCGGCTGCGGTCAGCCCTTCCCGCAGGTTGTAGACCCGCATGAGATCGAGCCGCCGTTTGCCGAACTGCATGATTTCGAAGGAGGAGGTGCTCCAGCCGGTCACCGCAGCCAACAAGCTCGCCATCTCCTCGAGCGTCAGGACACGTGTCGGCGCAATCGCAAAGATGCACAGATCGAGCGCGTCGGCTGCCGACCAGATCGTCGCCAATGCCTTGAAGTTGCGCACCTTGTCGGCGCCCAGGTATTCCATCGGAACCCGGTCAAAGATGCCGAGGGTACGCGAGCTGTTCAGGGTGTGATCCCAGCCGACTTCGGTATCAGTCCCAGTCGTGCTCACAGATGTCGTAGCGGGGGCCGATGGGCGCCGTGGCGTAGCCCAAAGCCAGGTTGGTCTGCGTGCGCGGCTCGAAGCAGACCAGCTCGAGCCCTTTGACATGCATGGCATACAGTTCGGCCTCTGCCCCGATCTGCGCCGCGGCCTGCCGAGCGCCTTCCGCCAGCAGATCGCCGATCCCGGCCCGGTGCGCGATGCGGCGAATCAGGTCGGGCAGCCCGGCGGCGTCACCGAAGCGCGGCAATCTCTCCCCTGATCCCGGCGCGCGGAGCCCGCGCTCGGCGCACTCCATCGCCATCGAAAGGGTGAAACCGAGCGAAGTCGGATCCATGCCCAGCTCGTTGCAGAGCACGTTGGCCCGGAAGATCGCCTCCGGATCGGCGATGCCCAGGTTCGGGCCGAGCGTGCCGGTGATCTCCTGATGGATGCCGCCCGCCCGCGGATCGAAGGTTACATCGTCGCCGGCGCTGAACAGTTTGATGCAGTTGTTGGGACAGCCGGGACAAGCGGCATCGCCGCGATA
>JALOOE010000684.1 GCA_025454565.1 Anaerolineae bacterium | reverse complement strand
GACCGTGAAACCAGCCAGATGGCAGCCGCGCACGTCGATCTTCGAGCAGTGGTCGAACGCCAACGCGCCGCTGTCCGTTTCGATAACGAAGTCGACCTCAAGCGCGAAATCTCGCAACTCGACTGAGCTCACGCCGGCGAAGCGCACTGGCTTGCGCAGCGTCAAGCGGCTGCCCGGCCCACACCCGGTTATCTTGATGTGCAGATCGGGTTCGCCTGCCTTGCGTTCGATCTCCAACCCTCGGAGCTCTTGGTCGCCGTGCAGCAGGCAGATGCAGATGTCCCGCTCGCCCTTGTCGATCAAATCCTTGAGCGCCTGATCCAGCCGTTCGTAGTCGCCCCCCTTGCCCACGCACACGCAACAGCCGCCGCCCTGCGCCTGGCACAGGATGTCGATGGCGTCCTGCACCGTCTTCGCGCCGGCGAGGTTGGAACATTTGGCCGGATCGTAGGCCACCTGGCTGGCGATGCTCAGGTTGGCGCTGAAACGCAAGATCTGGCCGGGGATGGCCGTGCCGCCCGCGTCGAGCAGGACCGCTTCCACCTGCTGCGCGCCTGCCGTGCCCAGGGTCCAGCCGCATTCGGCGATGCCGTCCGGCGCGGTGGTGGCCACCGGTTGCGCAGCGGACAGGCTTCCGCCCCCCTGCGTCACCGTGAACCGCACCTGTGCGCCGATCACCGGCGCCGTGCCGTTGACCACGCGGACGCGCAGCGCCTGGGGCAACAGCCGTTGCGCCGGGCTGCCCGGCATCGCCTCTTGCCCGTCCCCCCCCACGTAGAGCAGCGTCGTCAGCTCCGTCAGCGGCGGGAACAGCTCGCGGCAATCCTGGACAACCGTGAAGCCCGCCGCGCTGTGGCTGAGGATTGCCAGCCTGCAATAGTGATGGTCGATGCCGGCGCGCGGCTGCGGGATCGGGTTGGGCGGGGTGGCCTCGTCGCGCGGCCATTCGACATCGCCCGTGGCGGTGCGCGCGGGGATCAGCCAGGTGTCGCCGACGTGGTACTCACCCGCCTCGAATTTGACCTGGACGCCATCCTCCAACTCGAACCAGCCCGCCGCCGGAGCCTGCGCGCCATCCCAACGCCGCACTTTCCGATTGTTGGGCCGGCCGGCGATCTTGTCGGGGAAGTCGGCTATGAGCACCGAAGCCGCGTTCGGATCCGTGGTGTCGAGCGTCAACACCTGGCCTTCGGCGTTGGCGAGTTTGACCAGGATGCCGGCTTCGCCGCGCAGCTCACGCGCATCGTCGACGACCTCGACATATTGCCCGGGGCCGAAACCCAGCACCCCGTCGCGACCGATGCTGCTGACGCTCAGCTCTTCCAGCTTGCTCGCCTTCTGATCCAACCAGCGGGTGACGATAGAGCCGTTGTCGCGGCTCCACTTCAGCCGCGTGATCGCGCCACCGGCATCCACCTCGTGGACCTCCACCCGGTAGAGCTGATTCTCCAGCCGCCGATATCCGGCCCCGGGCGGCGTCACGCACGGCCCATCGGCGCTCGCGCTCTCAACCGCTCGCGCGCTGAGCTTGCCGTTCTGGGCGCTGTCCAACAGATCCTTCCACAGCGCGGGCTCGCTCACGCAGGTCAGCGGCGCCGGAAACGGGCCGAGCAGCTTGACCTGCCACAGGGTTTTGGTGCGCGTGGCCGTATCCGGCCCGCCCAACGCCACTTCGCGGATGCCGTCATCCTCCAGCGCGGTGATGTGCCGCTGCCAGACATCCAGATAGGCGAGGTAGAGGCCGTCTTGCACCGCCTCGGTCACGGGTGTGATCAGCCCGCTCAACTGCGTCACCGGCAGATCGGGCTGCTTGTCCAGATCGACATCCGCCTCGTTTTCGCAGAGGATGCCGTCCACGTAGTAGCGGCCCGAGGCGATCTTCGGGATGAGGCCGTTCGTCAGCGCAAAACCGGCAGTGTGCATGGGCGCGCCGCAGCCACCGATGATGTCGATCGCTTCGGTCTCGGTGCGATGGGCAGCGATGTCGATCTGCTCGTTCCAATCGGCGTCCAGTTGCACGCGGCCTTGCTGCATGCGCACGCCGCTGTAGTGTTTTCTCGGCTTGAAGATGGATCGCGTGAAATCGCCTTTCATAGCTGCTCCTTATGTGACGTAGAAAATGCCGGCTTCCAGCCCGAAGCGCAGATACTCTTCCAGATTCGCTTGTAGGTTGGCCGTGCGTTGCGCCTGCTTCAGGAAGCTGAACGCGCCCATCTCCGAGCCGTCCTCGGCGCCCGTCAGGAAGCTGAAAGCGCCCATCTCCGAGCCGTCCTCGGCGCCCGTGCGGATCTCCCCCGGGCAGGTCAGGCTTAGTTGGCCGTAGGCGGGATCGCTGTATTGAGTCGCAGTGAACGTCGGCGTCAGCCGGCCCAGGACTTGCACGCTGATAGCCTCCACCGTTGCGGGATCCAGCGGGCCGCCGGCTTGCTCTTGCGCCTGCGTTATCGCCGAGTTGATCGCCAGTTCCGGTTGGCAGCGGAAGCGCCGCGGCGTCTGCGAGCCGGGTGGCATGAAGCTGAATCGCACGCAACCGGCCTGCCGGCGCACCGCGCGCACGCGGCCCGCGAAGATCACCTCAGAACCAAGCGTCAGCTCCTTGACATGCACCGGTCCGAGCACCGTCACGCGCGCCAACGTTGTAGCCGGACCCGGCTGCGCGCCGGCGCGGTCGCCGCCGATAGCGGACAGGTAGAACGGGTGCGCCAGGCGCAGCTCAATCAGCGTCGCCGCATCAGCAGAGGTGATGTCAAAGGCCGGGACGGCGTCGGGCACGCCCGGGATCACCACCAGCCGGTCGGGGGCGCTCGTGCTGCCGACGAGGGCCTGGCTGAACGCG
>JALOOE010000067.1 GCA_025454565.1 Anaerolineae bacterium | reverse complement strand
CGACATCAACGTCTTCCGCGTCACCAGCCCGAACCTGCCGCGCTATGCCAAGCAGGGCGTCCTCTCCAATATCGAGCCGTATCTGACCGAAGAAGATAAGAAGGACTTCTATCCGAGCGGTTTCCAGGTGGCGAACGTGGACGGCAAAACCTGGGCGTGGCCGCTGTGGGTGACGGCCATCAGCGTGTTCGCCAACAAAGACATCTTCAAGGAGCGCGGCGTTGAGCTGCCGACGATGGAGAAACCGTGGACGTGGGACCAGTTCGTGGAAGCCGCCAAGAAGCTGACCTACAAGAAGGCTGACGGCACGCAGGTGTATGGCTTCGGCTCATCGTCTAAGTGGGGCGCGGTGGAATACTATCCGCTGATGTACCTCGACGGCGGCCGCATCCTCAGCGCGGATGGCAAGAAGTTCGTTCAGAATCAGCCGGAAGGGCTATCGGCGCTCCAGAAGATCGCCGATCTGGCGCTGGTGCACAAGGTCACGCCGCCCGACTACGGCACGGTCGATCAGGCCGGCGTGCGCGCCCAGTTCAAGGATCGCAAGAGCCTGGCGATGTTGATGAGCACCCCCGGCTTCATCCCCGACCTGGAGAAGGAAAACTTCCCGTTGGCCGTCCTGCCGCCGCCGACCGGCACACTCAACAAGCTGGTCACCAACGGCGCGTTCGGCCTCTACGCCGTCGTGAACAGCGACGATAAAGACAAGGTGAAGGCGGCGCACGAGCTGGCGAAATACCTCACCGGCAGCCAGGTGGCCAAGGATATCCCCGGCTGGCAACTCGCACCCGGTCTGCGGCGCAGCAATACCGGCTACGCCACCAACGACAATCGCGGTGTGGTCTCCAAGCTGGTGGAATACGGCGTCTACGAGGCGCCGGTCGCCACATCCGCCGAGCTCGGCAACCGCTATGGCGCGGCGCTCCAATCCATCATTCTCGGCAAGCAGACGCCGAAGCAGGCGATGGACGAGATCGCGCCGGACTACCAGAAGGAACTCGACGCGCTGAACAAATAGCATCCGCAACGTAGGGGCGGGGTTACCTCGCCCCTACATCTTCGCGAGCGAGGTCGCCCGTGAGCGCATCCCCCGCAACCCGACCCGGTCCCCTGGCGCGAGTCGCCCGCTTCTGGCAGCGCAACAAGTGGAGTTACTTCTTCATCGCGCCCAGCATGATCCTGTTCTCTGTCTTCATCTTCTTTCCGGTGATCCAGGCGTTTCTTTTCGCTTTCCAGAAGGTCGATCTGCGGGGCAGCAGTTGGGTGGGCCTGAAGAACTTCACCGACCTGGCGAGCAGCAAGCTGTTTTGGGCTTCGATGCGGCACACTGTGATCTATGCGTTCTTCGTCGTCGTGGCGTGGATCTCCAGCTCGCTCGCCGTGGCTGCGCTGATTCAACCGCTCGCCAACCGGGCGCAAGCGCTCTTCCGCGGCGCGTTCTACCTGCCCAACGTCATCAGCATCATCGTGATCTCGCTGGTCTGGATCTGGATTTTTCACCCGGAATTCGGCTTCTTCAACTACCTGCTTGGGCTGTTCGGCCTCGGCCCCGTGTTGTGGTTGCAGAATCCGGACATCGCGCTGTGGGCCATCGTGCTCAGCACTGTTCTGATCGTGCCCGGCACGGGCGTGGTGCTCTACTCCGCCGCTATCGGCGCGATCCCGCCTGAGCTGTACGAGGCGGCGGAGGTCGAGGGGGCCAGCGCGTTCAGGAAATGGGTCAGCATTACGATCCCGCTCCTCAAACCGACCACGCTCTATCTGATGGTGATCTACACCATCGCCGGCTTCCAGATCTTCGAGCGCGTCTACATCATGACCGGCGGTGGGCCGATCAACTCGACCATGACCATCGTGCAGTTGATCTATCAGACTGCGTTCAGCGACTTCAACTATGGCCGGGCCAGCGCAGAGGCGCTGATCCTCTTTGCGATTATCGCGACCGCCTCGATCATCCAGTTCAAATTTTTGAGCACCGACATCGAGTATTAGGAGTCACGACCGGATGACCGCCGCCAACTCGACGCAAGCGCAACCGGTAACCCGGTCGCCGGCGGTCCGCCGCTGGTCGCAGCGCCTGCCCCGCATCCTGGTGATGATCTGCCTGGTTCTGATCGCGGCCGTGAGCCTCTTCCCGCTCTATTGGCTCTTCGTCACTGCGCTGACTCCCGCCAGCTCGACCGTGAAGCTGCCGCCGGAGATGATCCCCACCCACCCGACTCTCGAAAACCTCGAGCGGATCATCCGCGTGAGCGGCACGGGCAAGCTGCGGCTGGGCGGCGAAAGCATCATCACCATGCCCCGGCTTCTGCTTTGGTTCATCAACACGGCGTTCATTGCCATATTCAGCACCGCCCTTCACGTGCTGTTCGATTCGATGGCCGGCTACGCGTTCGCCAAACGCAAGTTCCCGGGCTCCAATCTCTTCTTCTACATGATCCTCGCCGCCCTGATGATCCCGGCGCAGGTGACTCTTGTGCCGCTCTATCTGATGATCACGCAGTTCAAGCTGATCAACACGTTCGCGGGCGTCATGATGCCCGGCCTGGCCGATGTGATCGGCATCTTCCTGCTGAAGCAGTACATCCAGACCTTGCCCAGCGAGCTGATCGAAGCGGCGCGCATCGACGGCGCCAGCGAGTGGGGCGCGTTCACGCGCATCGTCCTACCGCTCTCCGCTCCCGGCCTGGCGGTGACGGCCATTTTCGCGTTCCAGCGCTACTGGAACAGCTTCCTGTGGCCCTTGATTGTGCTGCAGAGCCCGGACAAATACACGTTGCAGGTCGGGCTATCCTTTGTAAACACCAGCGAGTTTGGCACGGACTACGGCCTGCTGATGTCGGGTGCGGCGCTGGCAGCCATCCCGATGATCATCGTCTTCTTTGCCTTCCAGAAATACTTCATGCAGGGCTTGCGCATCGGCGCGGTGAAGGGGTAAGCGCATTGGTTACAAGTTGCGCGAGCTCATGCTTGCGCCACCGGAGGATCTGTTGGACTGGCGATCGGCATCGGTATAGCGATGTTGGTTGCGGTGGCGCTGTTGAGCCGCACGGGCGCGCCGCGCTGGGCCAGGCGCCCGAAGCGCGACGAAGATGAGGCGCCAGGTTGCGAGCGTGAGTAGATGAAAACCGTATCCGAACTCAAGGCCGTGATCCTGGCCGCCGGCGGAGAAGCCGGTCAACCGGATGGGCGACCGCTGGTGCTGGCGACGTTGGGCGAGCGCGCCATCCTCGACTACGTCGTGGACAACGCGCGCCAGGTGGTCCAGCCGGAGAATCTTTTCGTCGTCGTCGCGCCGGGTGAGGGCGAGATCCAGGCGCACCTGGGCAGCGGCTATCGCTATGTCGTGCAGGAGGAGCGGCGAGGCACAGGTCATGCGGTGCTGCAGTTGCGGTCTCATCTGCGTGGCTACCGAGGCGATCTGCTGATCCTGTACGGCGATACGCCGCTCTTCCGCCCCGGATCGATCCGGGGGCTGCTCAATCGTCATCGGCTGCGGCAGGCGACCCTGACCCTGCTGACGGCTGTCGTGGGCCGCACGCTCCCCTATGGCCGGGTCATCCGGGATGCCGGGGGCCGCATCGTCGATGTGATCGAGGAGGCCGAGGCGTCGGAGAAGGTGCGGCAGATCCGGGAGTTGAATGTCGGCGCCTACGTGGTGCGAGCCGAGGCGATTTTTCCGGCGTTGGCGCGTCTTGCGCCCGCCCCCGACGGCAATTTGCGGCTGACCGATTGCGTCCATCAGTTGCTCCGGTCGGGGCTGGAGGTCGAGAGTTACCAGATCTACGATCAGGACGAGGTGCAGGGGATCAACACCGCCGAAGATCTGGCCGCGGCTGAGTACATCCTGCAGAAGCGCCTCTTCCGACCGAGACGACAGGAAGAAGAGAATCTCATTGCTTTCGGCACGGGCGGGTGGCGGGCGGTGATCGGTGAGGGGTTCACGTTGCACAATGTGCGGCGGCTGGCGCAGGCGCTGGCTAACGCCATCACTTGCCGGGGCGAGGAACAGCGGGGCGTCTTGATCGGCTTCGATCGGCGCTTCCTTTCCAGGCAGGCGGCCGAGACCTCGGCCGAGGTGTTCGCCGGCAATAACATTCCGGTGACGCTACTGGCCGAAGACGCGCCGACCCCGCTGATCACGTACGCCACGGCCAGGCTGAATGCGGCGTATGGCCTGGGATTCACGGCCAGCCACAACCCGCCGGAGTGGAACGGCCTGAAGGTGTTTCGCGGCGATGGCTCGCTTTTGCTCGATGAAGAGACGCACCAGATCGAAGCCGAGGCCAACCAACTGGCGCCGAGCGATGTCATTAAGCTGGAGCTCGATCTGGCGCTCGCCGCAGGCGTGGTGCAGCGGCGCGACTTCACAAACGAGTATGTCGATGCCGTCGAGAGGTTGATCGACCTGGGCGCGATCCGCGATGCGGGGCTGCGGGTGATCGTCGATCCGATGTACGGGGTCGGACAGCTCACACTGGGTACGATCCTGACCGAGGCGCGCTGCCGGGTGGCCTTCATCCACGAGCGACACGATCCGCTTTTTGGCGGTCGTTCGCCGGCCCCCAACCTGGAGGCGTTGCGCCTCCTGCGGACGCAGGTGGTCGAGGGGCACTATGACCTCGGGCTGGCGACCGATGGCGATGCCGATCGCATCGCCATCGTGGATGAGGGGGGCAAATACATCACTGTCAACGACATCCTGCTGTTGCTCTACTGGTACATGCACGAGGTGCGCGGCGAGCGCGGCGGGGTGGTGCGCAACCTGGCGACGACGCATCTGCTCGACCGGCTGGCCGCGCACTTCGGCGAGTCATGCTTCGAAGTGCCGGTCGGCTTCAAGCACATTGCGGCGGGGATGGTGGCCAAGAACGCGCTGCTCGGCGGGGAATCATCGGGCGGCTTGACGATCCGGGGTCACATCCTCGGCAAGGACGGCATCTTCGCATCGGCGCTCGTGGTGGAGATGCTGGCGAAGACCGGCGCTACGATTTCGCAGTTGCTGGAGCGCGTCTACGGCATCACCGGGCAGTTGTTCTCGCTCGAAGATGACTTGCCGGCGACGCCCGAAATGCGCGTGGCCGTGCCGAGACGCCTGCGTGAGGCGTCGACCAGCCATATCGGGCACTATCCGGTTGTCAAAGTATCGCAGATGGATGGCACGAAGCTTTACCTGGAGAATGACAACTGGGCCTTGCTGCGTTTCTCCGGAACGGAGCCCGTATTACGCCTCTTCGTGGAGGCTGATACCCCGACCAAGGCCTATGAACTGTTGTCGTGGTTGAGGCAGTTTGTGAAGTAGATCTTGGTGGATGCACAGGAGTCTCAATGTCAAATCGCCCCATTCTCTTGCCTGCGCCGCGCCAGATGAGCCTGGGCAATGGAACAATGGCTCTGCGCGAGCAGGGCCTCATCGTCTTGGATAGTCCCGATGCGGGCGCACTCCTCTTCAGTGCCAGGCGTCTGCAGGAGGCGTTGGTTCACCAGACCGGGATTCGCTGGGAGATCGTCGCCGGTAACGCCGTACCTCACAACCAGATCACTGCGACTCTCAGCGTCGTCGAGGGCGGCACGCGCCACCCGCAGGGCTACGAGCTGACGATCACGCCCGAAGGTATCCACGCCGTGGCCGGCACACCGGTGGGTGTGTTCTACGCAGTCTGCACGCTCATCCAGTTGCTGGGGATCAGGGGGCAGGAGGCAGGAGACAGGGGGCAGGAGACAGGAGTGGGGAGTCAGGAGACAGGAGACAGGGGGCAGGGGGCAGGGGCCATGAGTCGGCAGACCGCTGCACTCTCCACTCTCACATCTCCGGTCTCCGATCTCCACTCTCCGCTCTCCAGTCTCCCCGCCCTCCGCATCTCCGACTGGCCCGACTTCCCGAATCGCGGCGTGATGCTCGATGTCAGCCGCAATCGCGTGCCGACCATGCAAACCCTGCTGGAATTGGTCGATCTTCTGGCATCCTGGAAGATCAATCAGCTTCAGTTGTACACCGAGCACACCTTCGCCTATCGCAATCACCCCGAGGTGTGGGCCGATGCGTCACCGATGACGGGCGAGGAGATCCTGGCGCTCGACGTGTATTGCCGCGAGCGCTTCATCGAGTTGGTGCCGAACCAGAATTCCTACGGCCATATGACCCGTTGGCTGACCCACGATCGGTATCGGCCGCTGGCCGACGCGCCGGACGGCTGCGATACCCGCTGGGGCCACTACGATTATCCGCTGAGTCTGTGCCCCGTCGATCCGGGCAGCATCGAGCTCGTGCGCAGCATCTTCGATGAACTGCTGCCGCACTTCAGCAGCCGGCAGTTCAACATCGGCGGCGATGAGACGATTGACCTGGGCCTGGTGCGCAGCAAAGCGGCGGTCGAGCAGCGCGGCGCCGGCCGCGTCTATCTGGATTTCCTGCTCCAGATCTACCGCGAGGTGAAGGCGCGCGGCCGCACCATGCAGTTCTGGGGCGACATTATCATGGAGCATCCGGAGCTCGTCCCCGAAGTCCCGCGCGATACGATCGCACTTGAGTGGGGCTACCAGCCCGACCATCCTTTCGATGAGCACGGGGCGATCTTCGCAGCGTCGGGCGTGCCCTTCTACGTCTGTCCCGGCACCGGAACCTGGAATACGATTGCGGGCCGGACGGCAAGCGCGCTGGGCAATCTGCGCAACGCGGCCGACAACGGCCTCAAGCATGGTGCCGTGGGCTATCTCATCACCGACTGGGGAGATGCCGGCCATTGGCAGCCGCTGCCGGTGAGCTACCTGGGCTTCGCCTGCGGCGCAGCGTTGTCGTGGGCGTGCGACGCCAACCGCGATATTGACATCGCCCAGGCGATTAGCGTGTACGCGTTCGATGATCCGACGGGCACGCTGGGGCGTATCGCCTACGATCTGGGCAACGCATACCTGAAGACGGGCGTCGAGGTGCATAACTCTACGATCATGGTTCGCATGCTGCAGGCGACCTACGAGCAGTTCGCGGCCAACCGTAACCGTTACCCCGGTCTGAACGCCGAGGGCCTGATCGCGGCCGAAGCCGAGGTCGACCGCGTGATGGCGCGCTATGGCGAAGCCAAGTCAGGGCGCAGCGACGCGGATCTGATCCGGCGCGAATTTGCCTGGGCTGCGGACATGCTGCGCCATGGGTCTCGCCGTGGTGTCTGGATGCTCGGCAAGCAGGATGGGCATGAGGATGCAGCGCTGCGCGCCGAGCTCGTCGCCGACGCCGAGCGCCTGATTGCCGAGTACGGCGCGCTCTGGCACGCACGCAGTCGACCGGGTGGCTTCCAGGAGAGCGTCGGCCGGATGGAGAAGATGCGCCGGGATTACTTGTCATAGGCGATTGGACGGTCTGGCGCGAGCGTGCTAGAATGCATGGCGTACCCGGCGACCTCCTGATGTTTTGAGAAGATACCTCTTGAATAGCATCGCACTCCTCACCGTCATCATCGCTCTGGTTTATGCCGCGATCGGTCTCAGCACGCCGCTTGTAACGCTCTACCTGCAATCGTTGGGCGCCGACTACAGCCGGATCGCGGTTATCTTGTCGACCACCGCCGCCGTCAGCCTGGTCAGCAGCTACATCTGGGGCCGGGTCTCAGATGCGCTCGGCCGGCGCAAGCCGCTCGTCGCAGGGGGCTTGCTGGGCGGCGCGATCGCGTACTTCTTGCTGAGCCGGGCGATCTCGTTCGAAGCTGCGTGGGGGGTGCGGCTCTTCGAGGCGGCGATGTTGTCCGCCTATTCTACGACCAGCCTCGCCTTCATGGGCGATCTGTTGGCCAGCCGCGGCGGTCGTGGCCGGCGCATGGGAACCTACCGGGGCATCGGCTCGCTGGCGTTCGCCGGCGGCGCGTTCATCGGCGGCCGGCTGGCCGACGCCTCTTCGCTGCGCACGACCTTCGCATTGGCAGCCGCGTTCTATTTCGCCGCGGCGCTGATCGCGCTGACCATACGCGAACCACGGAGTGAACGATCCACGGATATCGGCGCGATGCCACAGCCCGTCCGTCGTTCGTGGTCGGCCATCCGCCTCGGCCTGCCGTGGCCCTTCCTGGCCGGTGTTTTCCTCTGGATGATGACCTGGAACGGGCAGGCTTCGATGTGGCCCAACTACATGGCTTCGCTGGGCTATACCAAGTCTACGATCAGCAGCCTCTGGGGGTTGGCCGGGCTGATCGAGGCGCCGTCGATGCTGCTGGCGGGCCAGCTTTCTGATGTGGTCGGCCGCGCCGCGTTGCTGACCGCCGGCG
>JALOOE010000683.1 GCA_025454565.1 Anaerolineae bacterium | reverse complement strand
GAGACGCTGGCCGGCACCTGGTCGTGGGTCGAGGTCAAGGATCACGCCAGGCTCTACCGCACGCTGGTCGAGGAAGGCTTCGTCCACCACGCCAGCATGATCCACGGCGATTGGTCTGCGGCGCTGCTTCAGGCCTGCAAGTTCCTGGACATCCGACCGGTGGTGGTGTAACGTTCGCACGTTGAAACGTTGGAACGTTCAAAGGTTCAAACGTGTGAACGTGTCAACGGAATCGGAAAAACAGCGCCAATGTGCAACATCCAAGTCGTCGGCCTGGGTATGGCCACGCTCGACATTCTGATCCGGATCTCGGAGTTGCCCTCGTGGGAGGACGGCTCGCACTTCAGCGCGATGGCCATCGACGGCGGCGGGCCGGTGGCGACGGCCATCGCGGCTGTGACGCGCCTGGGCGTCAGCGCAGGCTTCGTCGGCACCTGCGGCAGCGACCGCCTGGCCGAGATCAAGCTGCAAACACTGACCGAGTGCGGCATCGACGTCAGCCGGATGGTGCGCCGCCCCGTGCCGGAAAATGAGATCGTGCTGGTCAGCGTCCACGAGCAGACGGGCGAGCGGCTCTTCACCGGATCGACGGCGTTCCAGGAGTATCAGCTTGCGCCGGAGGAGCTGGACCGAGACTACATCCTGGCTGCGGACGTGCTGCATCTCGACGGTTACCATGGCGACGCCGCGCTGTTGGCCGCGTCATGGATGCGAGAGGCAGGCAAGACC
The DNA here is from genome assembly GCA_025454565.1 of Anaerolineae bacterium. Lineage (GTDB taxonomy): Bacteria > Chloroflexota > Anaerolineae > CG2-30-64-16 > CG2-30-64-16 > JALOOE01. The sequence continues at coordinate 3,629 of JALOOE010000683.1, read as the reverse complement.
GTGGTGCTTGACGGTTCGGCCACGCGCCACCCCATCTCGCCCAAGATGCGCGCCCTGGTGGGCCGCGTCGATGTGTTGATCTGCGGTTCCGGCTTCGGCGCGACCTTGACCGGACGCGCCGATCCGTGGGAGATCGGGCGGGCGATCCTCGACCTGGGGCCGCGCGTCGTCGTGCAGACGGAGGGCAAGGCCGGGAGTTACACGGTCACGCGCAAGGACGCGTTCCATGTGCCGTCCTTCGACATCGACGTGGTGGACACGACGGGGGCCGGCGACGTTTTTCACGGCGCGTACATCGTCGGCATGTTGCGCGGCTGGGAGGTGCGGCGCATCGTGCAGTTCGCCACCGGCGTCTCGGCCCTGAAATGCACCGGTCTGGGCGGCCGGCGCCCCATCCCATGCTTCGATCAGGTGATCGAATTCCTGCGCGCGCGCGGCATCGAGCCGGCGTGACGCCCAACCATTTCACCACAAAGGCACGAAGACACAAAGGACACGAAACGTCTATCCGAGAACCACGTCGGGCACGGTCTGAGACCGGCCCGAGCAGTGGAAGCATTGCTTAGGCCGGTCTCCTGACCGAGCCGGGCTGAGACCGGCCTAAGCAAGTGGGGAATCTTGTTCGGGGAATCTTGTTTATCGTGGTCTCCGTGTCCTCCGTGCCTCTGTGGTGAAAATCAGAGAGGACATATTCATGGCATTGGTTTCGGTCAAACAAGCGTTGAAGGATGCGCAGGCGGGCGGTTACGCCCTGGCGCTCTTCGACACATACGACATGCACGCGACGGACGGCATCTTCCAGGCGTTCGAGGAGAAGCGAGCGCATGCATTCATCGGTCTTTACGACCGCTTTTTTGAGCAGCCAAACGCAGCAGCGAATGTGGCATACATCCGAGAGGCCGCCGCCTCGACCAAAGTGCCCGTTTCGTTGATGCTGGATCACGGCGCCAGCTTCGAGCAGTGCGTCCGCGCGATCTCGCTTGGCTTCACCGACGTGATGTTCGATGGCTCGAAGCTGCCGCTTGAAGAGAACATTGCGCAGACGAAGCTCGTCGTGCGCGCCGCACGCGCGGTCGGCGTGGCAGTTGAAGCCGAACTCGGGCACGTCGGCAGCGGCAACGAGTACCAGAGCTTCGGCGCCAAACGCTCGGGTTTCACCGACCCGGCCGTGGTCGAGCGCTTCGCCGCCGAGACCGGCGTGGATTTCCTGGCGGTCGCCATCGGCACGGCGCACGGTGTCTACCAGGGCGAGCCGCACCTCGATCTCGATCTGCTGGATGCCATCCGTCGCCGCGTGGAGATTCCGCTGGTGATGCACGGCGGCTCCGGCCTCTCCGATGCGCAGTTCCGCTCTGCCATCGAGCACGGCATCGCCAAGATCAACGTGGCGACCGATCTCTTCATGACCTCGGCCACACGGATGGTCGGCGCCGCGCGGGCCAAGGACCTGTCTTACTTCGACCTGGCGCACCTGGCGTCCGACACCTTCCGCGAGCGCTGCGGGTACTATATCGAGCTCTTCGGCGAGGCCGGCCGGGTGTGCCCAAGTTGGGCCGCGACGCCTGGCTCGTCAACGCGTCGTTGATGGTCTTCGCCGCCGCCTTCATTGGCATCACCCAACTGTTGCGGGTGATCTATCTCCTGCGGCTCGGCGCGGGGTTGGAGCTGATCGGCCTGCTCTACGGCATCGGCGCACTGCTCTTCGGCGTGCTGGGCCTGCCGTCGGGCGCGCTCGGCGAGCGCATCGGGCCGCGGCGCGCGATGCTGCTTGGAGCGGGGGTGTTGACACTGGGGCTGTGCTTACTTCCGATCACCGAGTTGTTGGCGGGGCCGGTGCGTGCGGTCTGGCCCGTCGTGGCGGAGCTGGTCAATACGCTCGGTTGGTCGCTGCTGGTCGTCAATTCGGTGCCGATCCTCGTGGCGACGACCGCGCCCGAGGAGCGCAAGACGGCCTACGCGCTGCGCGAGGCGCTGATGGGCTTCGCCAACCTTTCCGGGATGCTGCTGGCCGGCGTGCTGCCCGCGTTTTTTGCGTTACTTTTGGGCGCCACAACCGCCACGCCCGCGCCCTACCGATTCGGCCTCATGGTGAGCGCCGCCCTGGGCTTCGGCGGTCTGCTGCTGCTTTCGCGCACCAGTTCGCTACAGGTTGAGCGGCTCGAGACGACCGCATCGTCGGCGCGTGCGCCGTGGTGGCCCATTGTGCTGCTGCTCATCTCCGGCTTCCTGAACCAGGGCGCGGTCGCCAGTTGTCGGGCGTTCACCTACGCCTACATGGACACCGCGTTCGGCCTGCCGACGTCGGTCATCGGGCTGATCTCGGCGATCGGTATGGGGGCGGCCGTCGTCGCGGCGCTGAACAGCTCACGATTGGCGCGGCGGTATGGCAGCGGTCGAGCGATGGCGTTGGCATCAGCGGCGCTGGCGCTCGATCTGCTGCTGATGGCGCTCATCCCGCACTGGATCGCGGCCGCGGCCGGAACGATCGTTGTGCTGGCGCTCTTCAGCCTGTGGATGCCTGCCTATCAGACGCTGCAAATGGAGTTCGCCGCGCCGGGCCAGCGCGCCATGGTTTCCGGCGCCGGCTTCATGGCGCTGGGGCTGGGTTTCGGCGTTGTCAGCCTGATCGGCGGCCGGTTGGCGGCGACGACCGGGTATCCCGCACTGTTCCTGCTCGGCGTCTTCCTGGCATTGAGCAGCGCCGGCGTGATGTTGTACGTCCACAAGCTCCGCGTCCGGCAGGGCGCAACCGCCGATCATCCGCAGGAGCAAACGATCGGCCGGTCGGCTGCGATGTCCCTGGAGCCGGAAACCCATCCCGTAGGAGGTTGATCGATGCCCGTTTTCCAAGTCACGCAACTCATGGGGATTTCAACGCGTCTCCTGGAGGCGGCCGGCGTGCCGGCTGACACGGCGAGCCAGGTGGCCGCGTCCCTCATCGGGGGCAATCTGGCGGGGCACGACTCGCACGGCGTGATCCGCTTGACGCAGTACGTGCGCGGCATAGAGCGCGGGCAGATCGATCCGCACGCGCAGCTCGAGGTGCTCCGGGAGACCTCCACGACTGCGCTGATCGACGCGCATTGGGCGTTCGGGCAGATTGCGGCGCGGCGTGCGATGGAGATCGCCATCGACAAGGCGCGGCAGCACTCGTTGGGCGCCGTGGGCCTGCGCAACTCCGGGCACATCGGCCGGCTCGGCGAGTACGCGCTGATGGCGGTCGAGCACGGCATGATCGGCTGGGTGACGTGCAACTCGTCGCAGCTCACGGCGCCCTACGGCGGCGTGGATCGCGTGTTCGGCACCAACCCGTTCGCCTATGCGTTCCCGCGCAGCGGCCAGCCGTTCCTCATGGATTTCGCCACCTCGGTCGCCGCGGAGGGCAAGCTGCGGGTCGCCGTATCGAAAGGCGCGGCCATCCCCGAAGGATGGATCCTCGACAAGGCCCGTAATCCCACTACCAACCCGGCTGATTTCTATGACGGCGGCGTCATCCTGCCGCTGGGTGGACATAAGGGGTACGGCTTCCTGATGGTGGCCGATCTGCTGGGCGGCGCGCTGACGGGCCACGGCTGCACCTCGCTGCCGGAGCACTCAACCGGCAACGGCGTCTTCCTGATGGCGATGGA
>JALOOE010000682.1 GCA_025454565.1 Anaerolineae bacterium | reverse complement strand
CTCGTCGCAATCGAGAGGCGGCGGATACCGCACGATCGTTGCCAGCGAAACGAACATGATGGGAGTGAGCAGCCACGCCATCGAACTCGCCAAGGCCCTGGCCGACGCGGGCCAGAGCGTCATTCTCATCGACTGGGCACCCGAGGGGGACGGCGTTGGCCACGCGCTCGCGCTGCCGCCGGGGCCGGGCATCGCTGAAATGCTTGCGGGATCGGCGACATTCGAACAGATCATCCGCCGCATGCCCGGCAGCGAAGCGCACGTGATCGGCACAGGCAGCTTCGAGGAAGCCGATGCCGACGAACCCAGTTCCGAGCGCCTCAATCTCATTCTCGATGCACTCGACGAGGCCTACGATCAGGTCATTGTCGCCGGCCGCAATGATGCCGCGCGAACCTTCTTCGAAACGATCGAAGGGCGTGTCGATTGTGGCGTCCTCATCGCCGACCCGGCACGCGCCGGCGCGGTGTTGCGCGATCCTCCCGGCAGCTACCTCGGCTACGAAGTCGCTGAGATCGATCTCATCCGCTATGATCGCCAGATGGCGTCAGCGCCGGGCCAGCGCATTATCAGAACTGAACGCAATGCCACTGCGACAGCGGTCTAATGAGCCCTGCGGCGACGATCATAGAGCAACTCAACGCCGCCACTGGCTTCGTTGACCTGCAGGATGACCGCTGCGAGCATGGCGAGCAGCGAGTAAATGGCGATCACGAAAAGAAGCAGGATTGCGCCGGTGAGTTTGCGGATGCGTGGTGTCATGCGCGGTCCTGATCGAGGGTCGATACCATTTATGGGCCGCGGCATCGATTGGATTGCTCGACGGCCTGTGAAGCGGCTATCAGATGCCCGACCGAAGTCAAGACAGGGTGCCCGGCATGGTGGAGGCGGTGATCGGTGGCGTGCGTACGAGCGCGGACAGGATTGTGCAGGCCTGGCTCGCCTTCATTGCATTTCTTGTATTGTGCATGATCGTGGTCGGTGGTGCGACACGCCTCACCGACAGCGGTCTGTCCATCACTGAATGGCAGCCGATCCTCGGTGCGATCCCGCCGCTCAGCGAGGAACACTGGCTGGAGGCATTCGACAAGTACCGCCAGATCCCCGAGTACCACCTCGTCAACAAGGGGATGTCGCTGGAGGACTTCAAATTCATCTATTGGTGGGAATGGGGCCACCGCTTTCTTGGCCGCATCATCGGCTTGGCATTCGCAGTGCCGCTCGCGGTCTTCGCATGGCGCGGCATGCTGCGCCAGGGCGCGCTCCCAAAGTATTTAGGTGTTCTTGCGCTCGGCGGACTGCAGGGCGCGATCGGCTGGTTCATGGTCTCGTCGGGTCTGGTCGATCGCGTCGACGTCAGCCATTACCGGCTCGCGCTGCATCTTTCCGTCGCTTTCCTGATCCTCGGCCTTCTTGTCTGGCTGGCGATGGAGTTGCGTGACGATCCTGCAAGCGGCCTGTGGCCGCTGCTGCCGGCCGGTGCGGCGAATGCCGCACTCATCATCGTGGCGCTCGTGTACGCTCAGGTGGCGCTCGGGGCTTTTGTCGCGGGGCTCAAGGCGGGCCTTGCCTACAACACGTGGCCCCTGATGAATGGCCAGATCATTCCCGAAGATCTTTTTGCCATGTCGCCGTGGCTTGTGAACTTCGTCGAGAATGCAACGACCGTGCAGTTCAATCACCGTCTCGTTGCCTACATTCTCGTCGGGCTCGGCCTATGGCATTGTCTTTCAATACTGCGATCCGGCGCGGCGAGTGAACTGCGCGTGTCCGCCCTCCTGCTGGGCGGGGTGCTGCTCGCACAGATGGTGCTAGGGATCATCACGCTTCTGAACGCGGTGCCAATCGGCCTTGGCGTCGCGCACCAGGGCTTCGCCGCGATCGTCCTGATCGTTGCGGTTCGCCACCTCTGGCTCGTCCGCCGCGCCACACAGGCGGGATGATGAGGCCCTGATTGATCAGCAGCCGAGCATTAGCCTGATGTTCTGTACGGCCGCGCCGGCCGCGCCCTTGCCGAGGTTATCCAGCCGGGCGACCAGAAGCGCGTGGCCGTACGCAGCTGTCCCGAAGACAAAGAGCTCCAGATCGTCGCTATCGTTCAGCGCTTCCGGCTCGAGCCGGACGATCCTTGACGCTGCGCCCTCCACCACCCGCACGCGCTCTGCCCCCGCATAATGGCGCGTCAGGGCGGCTTCGATCTCTGCGATACCAGGATGGCCCGGAAGCATGTCGACGTGCAGCGGAATGGAAACAAGCATTCCCTGCCGGAAATTGCCGACGGAGGGCACGAAGATCGGCCTCCGCGTGAGCCCCGTGTAGGCCATGAGTTCAGGTACGTGCTTGTGTTCGAGCCCGAGGGCGTAGAGTTCGAAGTTTGGCGCTGTCCGCACCGGCTCATACGTCTCGATCATCGACTTGCCGCCACCCGAGTAGCCCGAGACGGCGTTGATCGTTACCGGACACTCAGCCGGGACGATGCCGGCCTGCACGAGGGGCCGGATCAGCGCAATCGCCCCCGTGGGATAGCAGCCTGGATTGGCGACGTGGCGGGAAGAACGGATCTTCTGTGCCTGATCTCCATCCAGTTCCGCAAAACCATAAATCCACCCCGGCGACACCCGATGGGCCGTGGAGGCATCGACGATTTTAGGACCGTCTTCGCCAAGCTCGGCAGCGAGCGCGACAGCCTCTTTTGCCGCCTCGTCCGGCAGGCAGAGCACGACGAGATCCGCCTCCGCCATCAGCGCACGCCGGGCGTCCCGGTCCTTGCGCTTTTCCGGTGTGATGGAAAGAATGCGGATCGAACTCTCGCCGGCGAGCCGCTCCCTGATCTGTAAGCCCGTGGTCCCGGCTTCGCCGTCGATGAAGACGCTTCTTTCGCCCGTCATTTGCGAACCCGTTCCTGCTCAGCCGCCGGCAGGGGGGCCGAGCCCCAGCCGATGCATGATGCCTTGCCAGATTGTTTCCGAACAGCCGACGTTATAGGCGGCGCACGCGATATGGTGGCTGTCGCGATAGATCATATCGAGGGCCACATACAGGATGATGAAGAGGCCGACC
>JALOOE010000681.1 GCA_025454565.1 Anaerolineae bacterium | reverse complement strand
GCTCGTGCCTGATACAGGCAACCCATACTATTGGCAGCTTCTCCAAGGGGCCGAAGCAGAGGCTCAGGCGTTAGGTTATGATATCTTGCTCGTCAACACGGCGCTGGACCCGCATCGCGAACGCGAAGCGGTGCGCGCTGTGTTGCGTCGCCGCGTCGATGGGCTGCTGATCATTCTCGCGTTCCATGATCACGTGATTGAAGAGGTGCGGGAGATCGTCGGGCGGCGCAACGCGGTGGTGTTGATCGGTGAAGCTACGCACCTGGAAGACCAACTGGATTCGGTGCGGTCGGATCATGCGGGCGGCGCCCGGCAGATGATGGCGCATCTCCTCGATCTGGGGCACCGTAGGGTCGGATTTGTGTTCGGTGTCGCGGGTCGAGCATTGCGGCGTCACACTCGAGGATGGCTATCGAGCGGCGCAACGCCTTTTGGATCACTCGCCACGCCCCACGGCCATCCTGGTCATCAACGACCTGCTGGCGATCGGCGTGGTGCGCGCGATCAATGAGCGCGGCCTGCGCATCCCGGATGAGATTTCCGTGGCCGGCTTCGATGATATCGCCATGACGCGCTATCTGAGCCCGCCGTTGACGACTGTGCGAGTTCATGCGGATGAGGTCGGGCGCACAGCGATGCGCTTGTGCTTCGAACGCATGCGAGACCCTGAGCGCCCGCGCTGCCGGTAGCCGCCAGTGCGCTGCCGGTAGCCGCCAGTGCGCTGCCGGTAGCCGCCAGTGCGCTGGCGGGAGCGATACCGATGGGCGCCATCGCGGAGCTTCTCAGTCCGGCGGTGTTGCCCGAACTTGAACTCCAGGGCGCTTCGAAGGCCCGCGGAGACGACCTGGAGCCCGCTCAGTTGTTGCAGGGCGGGCCGATCCCGTCTCGCCGCGCTCGAACGCTGAACGCGGCGGTTGGCTCGCCGGCGTGACGTGTCCGAGTCAAGCGGCGATGCCGGAGAGGAGGTGGCCTGAGCCAGATCAATAGGAGGGGCATGGCCTTGCGCCTGCCCTGGGCGACCGCGAGGGTCGCCCCTGCTCGCGTGACCAAGGTGTTGATCCACTAATCTCAAAAAGGAGATCGGGAGACATGTTTAAGCGTTACTGGTGGTCCATCGTGATCGTGTTGGCCCTGGTGCTCTCTGCCTGTGGTGGAGCAGCCACGCCGACCGCCGCCCCCGCCAAGGCCCCCGCTGCGGCGGCGACCGCTGCGCCTGCTGCAACCGCGGCGCCCGCGCCGACCAAGGCCCCCGAGCCCACCAAGGCTCCTGAGCCGACCAAGGCCCCCGCGGCAACCGCGGCCCCTGCCGCCGCCGCGACCAAGGCCCCCGAGCCGACCAAGGCTGCTGCTGCACCCGCCGCTGCGGGCCAGTATACCGAAGCTCCGATGCTGGCCGACCTGGTGAAGGCCGGCAAGCTGCCGCCCATCGATCAGCGCCTCCCGAAGGTGCCGTTCGTCGTGGATGGCAACACCCTGCTGCCTTCGAAGGATCAACCTGATTGGGCGCCCGGCAAGTTCGGCGGCACGCTGCGCGTCGGCCATAGCGTCGCCAACTGGAACCCCGACGTCTTCGTCATGATGGACGAGGCGGTCTTCCAGGGTCAGGGCATCGGCATGGACGGCATCAAGCCGAACGTGATCGAGAGCGTCAAGGTGGAGAACAACAACCAGGACTTCACCTTCAAGATCCGCGAGGGCTTGAAGTGGTCCGACGGCGCCCCGGTCACCACCGAGGATGTCCGCTTCACCTTCGAAGACATGTACGCCAACGAGAAGCTCTTCCCGCAGGGCGTGCCGAACGAGTTCCGCGTCGGCTACACCCCCAAGGGCGAGCCGGGCAAGGTGTCGATCATCGACAACAACACCTTCAAGATCAGCTTCCCCAAGCCGTACGGCGGCTTCATCCGCAACCTGTGGATCGAGGGTTGGAAGGGCTACACCCTGGCGATCAATCCCTCCCACTTCCTCAAAAAGTACCATGCCAAGTATGCGGACATGAACAGCCAGGCCATCAAGGATGAGCTGGCGAAGATGAACCTGAAGGACGAGTGGTGGCAGATGTTCGCCAACAAACGCTGCCAAAACTGGGACATGAGCAACCCGCGCTGCGTGGATTACCCCGGCCTCTACCCGTGGATCCCCAAGGCATCGGGCAACCCCAGCCTCCTGACGTGGGAGCGTAACCCGTACTACTTCAAGGTCGACACCAAGGGCCAGCAACTGCCCTACATCGACAAAATCACCTCGCAGCAGGTTGAGAACGTCGACATGCTGAACCTGAAGCTGTTGGCCGGCGATGTCGACTTCATGCGCGAGTCCACCGGCTTGGTGAAGATCCCGCTCTACAAGGAGAACGAGGCGAAGGCCGGTTTCAAGACCATCTTGACCGACATGCACGTCGACTCCTCCGGTCTGCGGTTGAACCAGACGTTCAACGATCCCGACTGGCAGAAGCTTGCGGGCGACCTGAAGTTCCGCCAGGCGATCAGCCTAGCGATCAACCGTAAAGAGTTGATCGACAATGTCTACTACGGTTTTGCGTCGTTGCCGCTCGAGTTGGTCGGCGAAGCGAACTCGAAGTTCGATGTGGCCGCGGCCAACAAGATCCTGGACGACATGGGCCTGAAGAAAGACGCCAACGGCATGCGCCTCTACCCCAGCGGCAAGCCCATCAATATCGTGTTGGAGCACGGCGCGAATGCGCCCGATTTCGTGCCTGTGGCTGATCTGACCGCGCAATACCTGAAGAAGATAGGCCTGGACGTCACCGTCAAGCAGATCGACCCGACCCTGTGGGGCACGAAGTGGGCTGCGAATGAGATCCAGTCCACCGTCATGTGGAGCCACGACCGCGGCTGGGACAACGACGCCGTGACAGGCAGTGTTGATCGCGCCGGTCGCCTGTGGATTGACTGGTTCAACAGCGGCGGCAAACAGGGCGTCGAGCCGCCGGATTGGGTCAAGAAGGCGTTCGAGATCGACGCTCGCCGCTGGCAGGTGGCTTCCGGCTCCGACGAGTACAAGAAGGTCGTCGCCGAAGGCACCCAGTGGACGCGCGACAACCTGCCGTACATCAACTTCGTCGAGAACGTGAAGTATCCGATGGTCG
>JALOOE010000680.1 GCA_025454565.1 Anaerolineae bacterium | reverse complement strand
GTCACCGCGGATGGGATGGATGGGCCGTGGGCGCAGTTCCTGCGCGATGAGGATCGCGGGGAGTAGGCCGTGAGGCGTGAAACGTGATGCGTGAGAGATTATCTTGCGTTGTCACGTTTCACGGGTCGTGTCGTTACGCGCGAAAGACGTAGAAGACGAGAAACACCATCACCCCAAACAGGAGCACGTCGAGTTGTAGGGCGCGATCTTTCAGGACTACAATATCAGGCGGGTCGGTTTCGCCTTTGACGTGGATGAGGTATAGATAGCGGAATAGCCCGTACAGCACGAACGGGATGGTCAGCATCATCAAGTGGTTGGGCGGCAGGTTCGGCGCGGAGAATGTGTAAAACGAGTACGCCATCACGGTGGTGGAGCTGACCAGCCCCAACATCTCATCCACAAAGCGCAGGTTGTATTCCTGCAGGATCGCGCGAGCATTGCCAGCGTTGTCTCCCATCAGGACGATTTCCTGACGGCGCTTGCCCAGACCCAAGAATAGCGCCAGCAGTACCGTGCACACATACATCCACGGCGAGAAGCGCTCGGCGGACACGACGACGACGCCCGCGGCCACACGTAACACGAATCCCGCGGCGAGCGTCAACACATCCACGATGACGATGTTCTTCAGCCAGAAGGAATAGACGATCATCAGGGCGAGATAGCCGTAGAGGATGAGGGCCAACTCCGGTCCCAGCCAGATCACCGGCGGCACGGTGATCAGCAGTAGGACACTTGCCCCGGCAACAGCGAAGCGTGGGCTGAGTGCGCCGGACGCCAGCGGGCGATTGCGCTTCTGAGGGTGCTGCCGATCCTTCTCGATGTCCACCAGATCGTTGATGATGTAGACGACGCTCGAAACCAGGCAGAAAAGGATGAAGGTAGCGAGCGTACGCACGAAGGGATCGAACCGAAACAGCTTGCCATCGAATATCAACGCCGCCCAAACGAAAATGTTCTTCGTCCACTGTTTGGGGCGCATCGTTTTCAGCAGCAGCCGCATTTGGCTCGACGTGCTGGTCGCTTGTGACCGGGCGGGCGTAGCCTCACTCATGGTAGATCTCGTTCCTCAGGTCACGATGATACCGCACACATATAGGCTTCGTCAACTTACTGTACGCTTTACTGATGGATAGCCAACCGCCTGACCAATCCACCGCCAGATCGACCAGAACGCCCAAGCTCCGCCTTGACGAGCTGCTGGTTGATCGCGGCTTGGCCGAGACGCGCGCCCAGGCACAGCGCCTCATTCAGGCCGGAAAGGTGCTCCTCGCGGATGAGGTGGCGGATAAGCCGGGGCGCCAGGTGCCGCAGGATGCCCCGGTGCACCTGCAAGAGGCGCTGCGCTATGTCAGCCGCGGCGGCCTTAAGCTGGAAGCTGCGCTGGACGCCTTTGAGATTGATCCGGCGGGTTGGGTTTGCGCCGATATCGGCGCATCGACCGGCGGCTTCACGGATTGCCTGCTCCAGCGCGGCGCGGCGCGTGTCTATGCTGTGGACGTGGGTTACGGGCAGTTGGCATGGTCGCTACGCATCGATTCACGCGTGGTCTCCATCGAGCGCACGAACATCCGCTATCTGGGCCCCCTGCCCGAGCCCGCGAGTCTGGCGACCGTGGACGTGTCGTTTATCGGTCTGGCGCTCGTGCTGCCCCGCGTCGCCGGTCTGCTGGCCCCAACTGGACAGATCATCGCGCTAATCAAACCGCAGTTCGAGGTGGGTAAGGGTCAAGTGGGCAAGGGTGGCGTAGTGCGCGACCCGAAGCTGCACCGCTCGGTCATCGAGCGGGCATTGGTTTCGGCGACAGAGGTCGATCTGGCCGCGGCCGGGGTGATCCGCTCTCCGATCACCGGGCCGGCTGGCAACGTAGAATTTCTGGCGTGGCTGCGGCTGGGCGGTGATTTGCCGTCGTCCGAAATGATAGGCGCATGGCTGGACGCGTGCGTTGGCTGAACGCGGCTTTTCCCGGCTATGGGCCGGTCTCCGACCAAGCCCATAGCCGGAAGATCAACTATGCGCGGCTCTGGTCGTTCAGGATCTCGATGTTCATCCGGCGCAGCGCTGTCTGCAGATCCGTCGCGGCGCCATCCAGCAGGGCATTCGCCTCAGACGGGGTGGCAGCGCGCGCCGATAGCGTGACGAAATCGGCAAGCCCGCCGCCGTAGACTTGCGCGCGCGACTTGACGTAAACGCGCGAATGGCGCGCCGCGACCGCATCGACCGCGGGGGCCATGATCGATTCACATCTCGGCGGGTACGCCTGGCAGCGCCGCGATCAACGTCTCCCCTTCGATCATCAACACGCCGGGTGCGGCGCCCACGCTGTTCGGCAGCGGCTCGGCGCCAGCCGGCAGCACGGCCATCTTGGCGCGGGCCGGCGTCATGTCAGGCGTGGTCACCTCGCCGCGACGAAAGAGAGTCGCGTAGAAATCGCGCACCATCGCGAACGCCGTGGGGTTTTCGGCCAGTGCGCGCCCTAGCGCCGCCGCCTGGGCGGCGACGGTCAGGTCGTCTGCCGTGGGACCAAGCCCGCCACAGGTGACGATCAGCGCCGGGCGGCGGCTCAGCACGGCCAGCAACGCCTCGCCGATGATTGCCATATCGTCAGGCAGCGTTGCCATTCGGGAGACGCGTGCGCCGCGACCGGCCAATTGCCGGCACAACCAGTGCGAGTTGGTGTCGAGCACGTCGCCGGTCAGTAGCTCGTTGCCGATGGCGAGGATTTCAACGAGGGCTGTCATCGTTTGGGATCAGCCATGAGGGGTAGTGAGGATCCAGGGAGGCAGTGCGCAGCCTCTCTCTGGAACGGAGAGCACGGAGCATTGAACCGGTTTCTCCGTGCTCCCGTGGTATGCCGCTTCAGTCTAGCTGAGCCGGGCGGATCCCCATGTACACAGTGCCGCTCGTCAGCGTGCGCAAGAGGGATTCGGCGCTGGCCCAGGGGATCTGCCGATGCAGTTCCACCGGGGTGAGCGATTGGTTGCCATCGCGCAGGAAGATTCGGAAGACGTTGGTCACAAGCGGTGTGCTCTGGTTAATGTAGTCCGGTTTCTTCGCGCACTCGCTGCGGAGGCATTGCAGCAGCGCGTCGGCCCGCACAACTTCGGCGGTTTCGGGATCAACCCAATCCACGGCTTCGGTGTTGCGGTGGTCGGGGAAGCGTTTCTGGCAGTCGGGACACAGTTGGCCGCGCACTGCCACGCGAATGTCTTTGCCGCCGGCTTTCCACCAGTCGTAGTCGATTTGGAATTTGGTATCGAGGGTGGGGCGCTTCCACATATGAACTGTTTTCCTCCGGCTATGACTCAGACGGCCAGGCGATACAGCCCATCCCCGATGGGTTGTATGCGCTCATCAGTCGCCACGATGGCAAAAATCGGGCCGGGCGGACAGCGCCGCACCAGGTTCACCGCGCTGTAGATCGTCTTCGCATGGACGGTGCCGCTCTGGCTCAGCCCTGCCAGATCGACGAAGATCTCGTAGACGATGTCGACAAGCGGGCGGCCGGCGAACGCCGGGCTGGTGCGCAACTTGACCAACTCTTCCGGTCGCTCATCGCCGATGATCGTCAGTTCGTCATACTCGCAGGAGACCTCGCCCTTGCGCAACTGAATATCGATCAGGTCGTCGACGACTTGTGCTTTGCGCATCCACTCTCGTCGCATGCGTTTGGGTTTGAAGTCGACGACGATCTCGCCCGAGTTGTCTCGTCGCTCCAGTACGATGTAGGCGCCTGCCGGGAGCTTGTGCTGCTCATACCAGGGCCGCAGACCGGCGATGTACCGTCCACCGTGCACGGCCCAGGCGGTGAAGCGCTGACCCCACCGGCCATCGATCAGCGTCACCACCGTGCGTTCGCCGCATCCCTGCGGGAAGAAGGGGAGCGAATGGCGGTTTAGCGGCAATGTGCCCGAAATGAGATGCGGATAGGTCAAGGACAGTGTGGTTGAGGTCAAGCTCGCACGACTCGCCGCCGGCTCCAGGATCACCGCATCGGAGTACTCATCGTCCAACTCCCACTCCATCTGAAGCAAGTCGTTGGGCACCGCGTCGCGGTCATAAGGGACGGGCGTGTACCGAAGGGCCTCCGGGAGTGCCAGGGCTTCCGCCGGCTCCAGACGCGTCAGAAACCACTGGCGTTTGTCGCCGGGCCCGACCTGATCGAAGCGCCCATCGGCGGCCAACGCACTGTTGAGTGAGAAGGCGAGCACATCAGGCTTGATTTCAGTCGGCAGGTCCAGTTCAGCCAGGATTTCGGTCGTGCCCACTGGAGCTCCGCGCATCTCAATGGCCGCTTCGGTGATGTTCAAGTGCCCGACGTGAATGTCCGCCAACAGGCCGCGCAACAGCCAGCGGTCTTCGAAGGTGGCAAAGTCTGGTTGTTGCGCCAGTTGCTGCCTGAACATCGCCGGAACGTGCGCGGCGATTGTTTCCAGCAGCGCGGCAGGAGGCTGAACATCGCCGGAGATCAGCAACTCGCCTGCTTCGACTTTCAGCTTGTGTGGCGCAGTCAGTCCGGCCGCGAAGCTGCGTTGCCGGCGGTCGGGCCCAAAGTCGACAGAAATGACCTCGAACTCACCGTACTCAGGATTCTGACCCG
>JALOOE010000066.1 GCA_025454565.1 Anaerolineae bacterium | reverse complement strand
GGGTTGAGCGGGATCGCCGCGCTACGCCACATCACCGAGCACATCGTCTTCTTCGACATCTGCTTCTTCCTGCTGACCTTCATCCTGGCGGCGGCCATCTGGTTCGGCGAAACACGGCCGCGCCCGGTGCGCTTCAGCGAGGGGACGCCGGTGGTGCCGCTGCTGGGCGGCGCGGGCGCGGCGCTCCAGACGGTGCAGGCTGACACGTTCTACAAGCAAGGCCAGGCCTATGAGAACGCCGGATCATGGGAGGGCGCGGCGATCTTGCACAACGAAGCAGCCAGCCTGGAGCCAACCGAAGACTACTACTACCTGTTCCTCGGGCGCGCGTTGCTGCAATTGGCGAGCACCTTGCCGGCCGGCACGGCCACACTGCCAACCAACATTGCGAATCTCTCGCCGGACGAGTTATTGGCGCTGGTGAACCGCGGACTGGGCAGCCGCAATCGCGAAGACATGCTGCGCGCCAGCTATGCGGCGTTGCTGGCCGCGCAGAAGCTCAATCCGCTCAACACGGATCACAGCGCGAACCTGGCCCGCCACAATCGAACGTGGGCCTTCACAGAGGCGCTCAGCCCGAATGAACCGCCGACGAACGCCCTGCTGCGCGAGTTGGTCGCCACGAACGCAAAGGGCGTGGATCTCAAAAAGCTGAATCAGGCAGCTACCTATTACCGCGAAGCCGTGGCGCTCAGCCCGCAAAATGTCGGGTTGTTGAACGAGTTGGCGACGACGCAGTTCATTATGGGCGACACGAACGGCGCGCTGGCAACGCTCAAGCGCGCCCAAGAAATCGACCCGATCTACAGCCCGACATACATCTTGCGAGGCGACATGTTTGCCACGCTGGGTGACAAAGCGAGCGCCCTGGCAGCCTATCGCAAGGGAGCCGAGCTGGCGGCAAGCGATCCGGGCGTGCTCAGCGCCGTTGGAGTCTACAGCGCCCAGACTGGCGACACCGCCGGCGCCCTGGATGCGTTCAAGCGCCTGGCCGATCTCCAGCTTACCGGGCTGACCGGCACCGAGCAGGCCGTCAAGGATCTGGACGCGGTGGTAGATCGACTGGGCGGCTACAGCACCGTGCTCACATCGGCCAGCCAGAACCGAGAGGCATTGCTGACCAGCATCACGAGCTTGCGCTCACAGTTGCACCTGACTTATCGCAACATCGCGTTGGTGGCGCGCGACGCCGGCCGGCTGCCCGAGGCGCTCGATGCGGCGCGCACCGCGCTCTCCTACGCGTCGGATGCCGAACGATCGACCATCGAGGCGTTGATCACTGATCTTCAGAATCCAAAAAAGTAGGGGCGATGACGACATATCTGCTTATCGTGGCGAGTGCGCTCTTCCTGGCCATCGCAGTCACACCGCTGGCGCGCCGGATCGCCTATCGCTCCGGCATGATCGCCCAACCGGCGCCGCGGAAGCAGCACACCGTCCCGACGCCGCTATTAGGCGGTGCGGCCATCTATCTGGCGTTCATCATCTCCCTATTCATCCTGGGCGATCGGTTCTACGTCAACCAGGTCGCCGGCATCCTCCTCGGCGCAACGCTGGTCTCGTTCCTGGGGTTGTGGGATGATCGCCACCCGCTCCGTCCCGGCATGAAGCTCGCGGGGCAACTGCTTGCCGCGCTGATCCTGGTGGTCACCGACGTGCGCGTCAATGCGACGCCGTGGCTGTGGCTCAACATCGCCATCACCCTGGTGTGGGTCGTCGGCATTACCAACGCGGTGAACTTCCTGGACAACATGGACGGCCTCAGTGCGGGGATCGCCGGCATCGCGGCCGGTTTCTTCCTGTTGTTCGCCGCCATGAGCAAGCAATACCTGGTGGGCGTGCTGGCTGCCGCGCTGCTCGGCGCGTGCATCGGGTTCTTGTTCTACAACTTCAACCCGGCTCGCATCTTCATGGGCGACACCGGCAGCCTCTTCCTCGGCTTCACGCTCGCGGCAGTGGGCATCAAGCTCCGCTTCCCGGATAATTCCGCGTTTGTTACCTGGATGGTGCCGGTGCTTGTGCTGGCTGTGCCCATCTTCGACACGACTCTGGTAACGATCTCGCGTTTGCGCCGCGGTTTGAACCCGCTGACTACGCCCGGCAAAGACCACACCAGCCACCGCTTGGCGCGCATCACCGGCAGCACGCGTGAGGCGGTCCTGCTGTGCTATCTGCTCGGAGGCATCTGTGGGATGGGCGCGACCTTCGTCACCCAAGCCAACCTCCTCGAAGGATATGCCGTGGGCCTGACCTTTCTAGTGTTAGCTGTCTACGGAATTTGGCGTCTTGAGAAAGTGCCGCTAAGATAAGTAGTCTGACAGCAAGCGGATGCAAGATCAAGAAATGGAGTATCCTGTGAACAAACAACTCTATCTGCTCGTAGTCGTTTTGGCGTTGGTCGTGCTCACCGCAGCGGCCTGCGTTCCCGCAACTGCGCCTGTCGCGCCTGCTGCGGCAACCAGCGCGCCAGCGACTGCCGCCACTGCAGCTCCCGCGGCAGCCGCGCCGACAACCAAAGCCGCCACGACTGCGGGCGCAGCCGCAAGGCCGGCCGTCCCGGCGCCGCCCACTGATGGCAGCAGGCCGCTGGCCAAGGTACCGACTGCGGAACGCAACGAACGTTTCGGCGCCGCCGCGCCGGCTTCGATCAAGCCAAACACGATCTACCAGGCGACCATCGTCACCGACAAAGGCAATATCGTCGCCGAGCTCTACCCCGATGCGCCCCAAGGCGTCAACAACTTCGTCACATTGGCGAATAACGGCTTCTATGACGGGCTGACCTTCCACCGCGTCGAGCCGGGTTTTGTGATCCAGGGCGGCGATCCAAAGGGCGATGGCACGGGTGGTCCCGGCTACACCATTCCAGCCGAGATCAATCATAAACATGGACGCGGCGCGCTGGCCTGGGCGCGCACGGGCGATCAGGTCAATCCAACCAAGGCCTCGAGCGGCAGCCAGTTCTATATCACCCAACAGGAAACGCCGTTCCTCGACGGGCAGTACAGCGTCTTCGGCCAGGTGATCACGGGCATGGAGATCGTCGACAAGATCGCGGTCGGCGACAAGATCCAGCGCATCGATATCAAGGAAGCGGCAGCATCACAACTGCCGACGCCGCTGCCGCCGACACCCACACCGCAGCCGAAAGCGCCCAAGTCCGAAGAGGGTCGACCATTGGCGAAGGTTCCGGCTGCCCAGCGCGAGGCCCTCTTCAACACACCGCCCACGATGACCATCAATCCGGCTGGCGCCTACACCGCCACGATCAAGACGTCGAAAGGCGATGTGGTCATTGCCCTCGATTCCAAGACTGCGCCCAAGACCGTCAACAACTTCGTAACGCTGGCGGAGCTGGGCTTCTATGATAACATGCCAGTGGCCTTCACCGATCCGGCGCTCTATGTGGTCAGCGGCTCGCCGGCCATGCGCCCCGACAGCGACGCGGGGTATGCGTTGGAACCGGAATTCGGCGCGGACGGCCCGAAGGTGATCACGGGAACCGTCGCCATGTACCCCAGCTTCGATCCGATGACTGGCGATGTCATGGCGAGCGGCAGTCAGTTCTTCATCTCATTCACCGAGGTGCAAGAAAATGAGACGCCACTCAGCCTGCTGGGCAAGGTGATCAGTGGCCTGGACATCGCGGCCAAGCTGACAGTGAGCGACACATTGACATCCGTCACGGTCGCGGGGAAATAGGGAAGCTGATGCCACAACGTTATTCAAAACCGTTCGATCAAAAAATCGACCTGAAGAAGCAGTATACGGCGAACATCGAGACCAATCGCGGGGTCATCGTCCTGAAGCTCTATGCATCGCAGGCGCCGCGCACCGTGAACAACTTCGTCTGCCTGGCCGACGATGGCTACTACGACGGCGTCACGTTCCACCGGGTGATCCCGGACTTCATGGTCCAGACCGGCGACCCGACCGGAACCGGCCGCGGCGGCCCCGGCTACACCTTCAAAGATGAGTTCGATCCTAAGCTGAAGCATGATCAGCCCGGCGTGCTCTCGATGGCGAACGCTGGGCCGGGCACGAACGGCAGCCAGTTCTTCATCACGCATGTGCCGACCCCCTGGCTCGACGGGAAGCACAGCGTTTTCGGTCAAGTCACCCAGGGGCAGGACGTGGTCAACGCGATCCAGCAGGGCGACGTCATGCTGTCGGTGCGAATCTCAGCGGAGTAAGATGGCCTCGGAGGTGACGGCGAGCGAGGGGGCGGCCGGGGACGGGCGAAGAGCAACTGAAGGTAGCCGCTCGTCGTCCGTCGCAATGGAACGCACGCGTCGCATCGTGGCGATCCTGTTCGCCGTCATCATCTCCGCGCTCATCATCATCTTTCGCAAACAGTTGGCTGGCCTGGGAGCTTATGGCTACCCAGGCCTTTTTTTGATCAGCGTTTTCGGCAGCGCGACGATCATCCTGCCGATGCCGGGGCTGGCAGTGGCGTTCGCCGCCGGCGCCACACTCAACCCGTTCCTGGTCGGCCTGGCGATGGGCAGCGGCGCCGCCGTGGGCGAGCTGACCGGCTATCTGGCCGGCTATGGCGGCCAGGGGCTGGTCGAGAACAATGCCGGGTATGCCCGGATCGTCACATGGACACGGCGGTATGGTCTGTGGGCGGTTTTTTTCCTGGCGCTGCTCCCGAATCCGTTCTTCGATTTGGTCGGCATGGTTGCAGGGTTGCTGCGTATCCCGGCCTGGCGTTTTCTGATGGCCTGCTGGGCCGGCAATGTCATCAAGGCGACAACGATCGCGCTCATCGGCGCGGAGACGATCATGCGGATCAGCCCGCTGCTCGAACAATGGTTGACGAAGTGATACGTGACGAGTGATGCGTGAAAGCGATAGCCTCGTGCCAGGATCTCACGTTTCACGCATCACGTTTCACGCACGTTTTATCCCCTCACCATGAACAACACACTCGACGCGTTTCTCATCTTCGGCTTCCTGGCCTTCTTCGAGCTTTGGGGAGGAGCGGCGATCGGGGCGGGCGTTGCCGGTCGGAAGGCGCTGCCCATCGTCTGGGGCGCGCTGATCGGCGGTCTGCCGCTCTACTTTGGGATCGAACGCGGGATCGTGCTCGGCGCGTGGGGTGGCTTGCTGTGGCAGATCACCGCGCTCCTCGCCGCCGGCCTGACGGTAGGGCTGAGATTGCCGAGAGTACGCGCCTTCTTCCTGCGCGCCGGCATGAACGCCTTGATGATCGGCACCTTTGTGATGCTGGCGGGCGCTGCCGTTGGGGCGTGGCTGTTCCGGGTCGGCAGCGAGCCACTCTCGCTGGGCATCGGCGGCCTGCTCTTCTTCTTTGGCGCGCTATGGGTTGGCAGCGGCATCCAGCAGTTACGGACAAAAGACGAAGGACAAAAGACCGATGGCGGCTAGACACCACTTTCGGCCGTGGTCGTTCGTCCTTTGTCCCCGATAGAGGTCTCCATGTTCGAACTCATCTTCCTCGGCACCTCGGCCTCCGCCCCGTCGATTCAGCGCGGCCTGCCGTCGGCCCTGCTCTTGCACCGCGAATATCGGTTTCTCATCGATTGCGGTGAGGGCACGCAGCGCCAAATCCTGCGCAGCGGCGTCGGTTTCAAGCGGCTGGATCGCATTCTGCTGACCCACGGCCATCTGGATCATATCCTGGGACTGGGCGGGCTGGCATCCACCTTCGGACGCTGGGAAGCCATCGAGGGCATGGAGATCTACGGCGGGGCTTGGGCGCTCCAGCGCGTCCGCGAGCTGATGCGCGTGGTCTTCGGAGCCGGCGAGGCGCGTATCCACATGGGCTATCACCCGATTGCGCCCGGCGTCCTGTTAGAAGATGACATTTTCCGGTTACGTGTCTTCTCAGTCGAGCATCGGGGCACCGAGGCGTTCGGGTTCAGCTTCGAAGAGAAAGAGCGCCGCCCGTTCCTGGCCGACAAGGCAGAGGCGTTGGGCGTGCCATCCGGCCCGATCCGGCGCGATCTGGTGTCTGGCCGCGCCGTCACCCTGCCCGACGGCCGGACGATCCATCCGGACGAGGTGCTGGGCCCCCGCGTGCCCGGCGCACGTCTGGTCTATATCGGCGATGCGGGCCGCGTGGATGACCTGGTGGATGAGGTCGCCGGAGCCGATCTGCTGGCGATTGAGGCCACCTACATCGACGAGGAACGCCAGACTGCCGCATCGTTCGGCCATCTGACTGCAAGCCAGGGCGCCTGGTTGGCGCGCACTGCCGGCGTCAAGCATCTGGTGCTGCACCACGTCTCGCGACGCTACAACGGCAAACAAATCCTCGACGAGGCCACGCCCATTTTCCCAGACACCACGGTCGCCCGTGACTTCGATCTGTTTCGCGTGGTCAAGCAGAAGCCGTTGGAACGCGAAGATGTGCGCCAACGGCCGGAGGCTCAAGCGCCGGGGTAAAGGTTGGTTGGTTGAAGGTTACAAGACGAAGGTTACAGGTTATAAGCAACAAGCTCAGGTAGACTGAGGTCTCTTTGACCTGTCACCTTCAACCTTCAACCCGTCGCCGGCGGCGGCACGGGAAGGTCATCCACGGCCGTGGCAACCCACTTATCCCCGGTGTCAATCAACATCACCGGGATGTCGTCGGCAATCGGATATTTGCGGCCACAGCCGGGCTCCTGACATACCAGCCAGGTGTCTTTCACCAGCTCCAGACGCCCCGGATCGGCACTGCGGCGGCGGGTGGGGCCAGAGACACAGGCGGGACAGCGGAGGATTGCCAATAAATCCTGAGAGATCATTCGTCACTTCTCCGATATTCAGAACTGGAAGCGGGAAAGGGGTCTCGGATGTCCAGCTTCCGGCCTCAAGTATACCATGTTCTCAAAACGTGTCACAACTCCTTAGGGTCATTCGCTCAACATCGGGGACCAAGAACGCCATCCGCCCGGCGTGGCCCGTCTCGTGCGCTCTCGGTGCGCTGAGCTCTCGCATTCGGAAATGCCGCCTCGCAACTTGCCCGATACCACCCCCTATGTTATACTCGCCGTTCGGGCCAACTAACGCTGGCCCACATCCTGCACGCCTGCATTCCGGCTGGCCGTGCCCTCGACACGCCTTTACCCCGCACGGACGGGGCGCAGTCGAGGGATTCCAGTGCTCATGCAGGCGGAAGTTTCAAAACGGAGGCTTGCACTGTGTCAGTCATTTCGATGAAGTCGTTGTTGGAAGCCGGTGTCCACTTCGGGCATCGCACGCGCCGCTGGCATCCGAAGATGCGCACGTTCATCTTCACGGAGCGCAACGGCATCCACATTATCGACCTGCAGCAAACCATGCGGCAGGTCAACACCGCCTATGGCACCGTGCGCGACATCGTGCGCGAGGGCGGATTGGTCCTCTTTGTCGGCACCAAGAAGCAGGCCCAGGAAACCATCAAGGCCGAGGCCGACCGCTGCGGTATGCCCTACGTAACGCAGCGCTGGCTCGGCGGCACCCTGACCAACTTCCGCACGATTCGCAGCCGCGTCGAGTATATGGTTGACCTCGAGCGCCGATCGACGCGGGGCGAGTTGGATCGCCTCCCCAAGAAGGAAGCGCTGCTCCTGCGCAGCGAATTGGCGCGCCTGGAGCTGCGCATCGGCGGGCTGCGCAACATGGGCCACGTCCCCGATGCACTGTTCATCGTGGACGTCACGCGGGAATCGCTGGCGGTGGAAGAGGCCAACAAGCTGCACATTCCCATCGTGGCGATGGTGGACACCAACGCCGACCCCGATCCGGTTGACTACCCGATCCCGTCCAACGACGACGCCATCCGGGCCATCAAGCTGATGGCCGGCAAGATGGCCGACGCCGTCATCGAGGGCCTGCAAATGCGTGCGGTGGATGAGGCAGATCGCGCGGCAGCTCGCCCCGAAGCGTATGAGGTGGAAGAAGTAGTCGAGGAAGTCAAGCCGGAGCCCGGCGATGCGCAGGACACGATCAGCGAAGACGAGTTCCTCGGGCCATCTATCTTAGCCCGGCTGGCGCGCGGCGTGGACGGCGAGACGGTAGAAAGCGAATAAGCAGGGATCAGGAATCAGGGATCAGGAGTCAGAACCCGGCCCCTGATCCCTGACTCCTGCCCCTGATACCTGGTAAGGAGTACTTTTCGTGGAAATCACAGCACAAATGGTGAAGGACTTGCGCCAGGCCACCGGCGCGGGCGTGTTAGACTGCCGCAAAACCCTGGAGGCGGCAGGTGGCGATGTCAACAAAGCCACCGAAATGCTGCGCGAAAAAGGGCTGGCCGCGGCGGCCAAGAAGGCCACGCGTGAGGCCAAGGAAGGGCTGGTCGGCCACTACATCCACACCGGAAGCAAGGTGGCTGCGCTGGTCGAGGTCAACTGCGAGAGCGACTTCGTCGCTCGCACCGACGCCTTCCAGACATTGTGCCGGGACTTGGCGATGCAGGTCGTCGCCGCACGCCCGCAATGGGTGCGCGTCGAAGATATCCCGGCGGAAATCATCGAGCAGGAACGCCAGACGTACGAGGCCCAAATCCTCGACGCCAGCAAGCCGCCCGAAATCATCGCCAAGATCATCGATGGGAAGTTCGCTAAGTTCTATGAGGAGAATTGCCTGCTGGAGCAGGC
>JALOOE010000679.1 GCA_025454565.1 Anaerolineae bacterium | reverse complement strand
GCCGATCAGCGTCCACATGTTCGGACTCCGATTGACAAGGGACTGCCGCCAGCGCACGAAAAACGGCCAGCCGGCCCACCATACGACCGGCGCGGCGAGCGCGAGCTCGATCCAGCTCTGTGTGGCCGGCGCGAACCACTGCAGCCGATGGCCAACCATCGCCAGCACGGTGACGATCGCGGTCAGCGGCAGCGTCAACCAAAAGCGGCGCGTGAAGTCGACCAACTCCGGGTTCGGCCCTTCGTCCAGCGATGGCAGCTCGGGTTCGAGCGCCATGCCGCAGATCGGGCAGTTGCCCGGCTGCGGCTGGCGGATCTGCGGATGCATCGGGCACGTGTACATCGTGCCCGGCGCCGTCGCCGCATCCGGCGTGGCTGGCACCGCGCCGTGGCCATGGTCGTGATGAGGCGCGTGCTCGCCATGCGAATGCGCTTGAGGCGAGTGCGCATGTCGATCGCCGTGCGTGCAGCCGACATGGCCTGCGTGCCGATCCCGCTCCAAATCGGTGCCTTGGGTTCGCTTCAGCATCAACCTTCTCCCGTTCGTTGAAGTACCGGCGCAGCCTAGACTCCGTATCCGGGTACGGAGTCAAGCACAAGGGGAGACGCGATGAGCGATCGCGACATGACCATTGGCGGGCTGGCCGCCGCCGCCGCCGTCAACGTCGAAACGGTGCGCTACTACCAGCGCCGCGGCCTGCTGCCAGTGCCGGACAAGGGGGCCCGAGGCACCGGCAGCGTGCGCCGCTATGGCGCCGCTGACGCCGCGCGGCTCGTCTTCATCCGCCGCGCACAGCAGCTCGGCTTCACTTTGGAAGAGATCGCCGAGCTGCTGCAGCTGCAGGATGGCGCGGACCGCCGATCGATCCGCCGCATCGCATCGCAGCGGCTCGCGCAGATACGAGATCGGCTCGATGGCCTGCAAAGGATGGCCAGGGTGCTCGAGCATCTGATCGGCGAGTGCGAGCATTCGGCGCGGCGACCGACCTGCCCGATCATCGATTCGATCGCCGGCGCGCCGGCTCAATTGGGACCGAAGTGGCGTGACTGATCGCGCTGCTGCGGCGCGAGCCGGTCCCTGGCCTTGCCGCACGCGTCGTGAGTGCGCTTTGTTTGCAGTTCATTGCGGCCTCCCGGACAAACAATTGGATCTTCCCGCTCTCCGACCGGTGACTCCGAACGTTAAGTCTTGTGTCGTCGAGCGAGTTCCCGACCGCCGCGTTCGCCTCGGCCCATCGTTCCAGGGTCCTGTCACGCACCACCTCCGGGTCTGGCGGGCAGCGCGTCGCGTTCGAGCACGGCCTTGCGTTCCTCGTATTCGTTCGCCGAGATCTCGCCTGCCGCGTAGCGGCGGCGCAGGATTTCGAGCGGCGTCTCGCGCGGAGCATTCGGCGTTGTCTTCGCGTCGTCTCCGCGTCGGCCTGGCGCACGCACGAGCAGCAGCACGACCGAGGCGATCACGGCGATCCAGACAAGCCACCAGATCGCGTGCATGCCGAAGAAGGACAAGCCGTTGTGGTACATGGCAAGCTTCGCGCGTCGTACCGTTGCCCAGCCGCTAGTCCGCCCCGCAACGCGGGTCCTTCTGCACTCGATCTGCGCCGAGACGCCCAACGCGGCCGTTTCGGTCGACGGGCGCAACCGCTCGAATCGCGTCGCTCCGGTTCATTGGATCGATCCCCTGTGGCCAGGCCGACTCAAGCGGGGAAAGTACGCCGGCGTGGCTGCCATGTAGGCGCGATACGTATCACCGAACCGCGTCATCGCATCGGCTTCCTCGCGCCGTGCCAGCCGCACGTACATGTAGACGAGAATCGGATACATCGCCAGTGTCAGGATCGTCGGCCACTGCAGCAGGAACCCCGTCACGATGAGGATGAACGCGGCGTACTGGGGATGGCGGATGTGCTCGTATGGGCCGGTCGTGGCGAGCCCGTCGCGCTGCTGTGCCGCATGCAGTACCCGCCACGCCGACGCAAGCAGGACGAAGCCGCCAAGGATCAACGCGTTGCTCGCGAGGTGGAACGGCCCGAAGTGCGGCTCCCCGCGCCAACCGAAAAGCATTTCAGGCAGGTGCCCGGCATCGTGCGAGAACCAGTCGATGCCCGGCAGCCGGGTGGTCAGCCAGCCTGACAGCAGATAGATCGTCAGCGGAAAGCCGTACATTTCCGTGAAGAGCGCGAGCAGGAACGCGATGAACGCGCCCAGGCTGCGCCAGTCGCGCCGCGTCTTCGGCTGATAGAAGCTGAAGGCGAAGACCGCGAACACCAGCGTGTTGATGATTACCAGCGACCACAGCCCGTAGGCCGAAGGTTGTGACGACCCGTTCACCGCGCGGCGCCGTCGCGGCGCTCAGGATCGGGCTTGCCACTACCGCCATGGGCGACATGACCGCCATGACCACCGTGGCCGTGGAACAGGTGCATCAGCGGGCAGGCGGCGAGCAGCAGGAACGGCAGGAAGTTCACCACGTGCGCGCGATGCTCGGTGAACAGGAAGTAGGCAGCGATCGCCAGAAAGCCGATCAGCACCCAGTTCATTCGGCCGCGAAACCCGCGCTGCTGGTCGGGTGCCCCATGTGCGTCGTGCGTGTCGTGGTTCATGTCCATCCCTGATGGCGGGCCGGCCGGTCCCTCGGCTGACGGCGCGGCTGCCAGTGCGCTTTACTGCTTCTTCATCTGCCCTCCGGTCGGGCCCATCATCTGCCCATGCGAGCCCATCATCATTCGCTCGCCTTGCATCATCTGCTTCATCATGTCGTCCATCAGTTTCATGTGCTCGTCGATCCACTCGCGCATCTGCGGTGCGGTGGCATTGGGGCCGGGACGCGCCGATGTCATCTGGGTCATCATCTGCTGCATCAGCGCCATGTGCTCTTGGAGCAGGAGCGCTGCATCATCTGCCGCTGCGCCTCGTCGGGTGCGGCGTAGGCAAGCAGCGGTCCGGCCAGCGCCAGGACAGCGGTTGCGGCGAGAAGGGTCCGTTTCATCATTCACTCCCGATCACCCGGGTCGCGGGGCCGCCGGGATTGGCGGCCGATACGCATGGGCGTTCTGAGGGCCAGTATCGGCAGGGTGGCCGATGGCCACGCTTACGCGCCGATTACAGGTCTGTCAGCTTTGCGTGCCATCAAGAGTCCCGGCCGACCGGGCGTGCGACAGGCGCCGAGATGACAAAGTTGTAATCTGGCTGTTAACTCCGAGGCATGAGCGTTTGCCTACGCTTTGCCGATGGGAACGAGTGCAGCACCTACCGCCCGATCGCGGAGCGCGCGATGAGAATCCTGGTGGTCGAAGATGACCCGAAGACCGGCGAGTACCTGAAGCGAGGGTTAACTGAAAACGGATTCGTGGTCGATGTCGTGCACGACGGCATCGATGGCAAGTTCTACGCCACCACCGGCGACTACCAGCTGGTGATCCTGGACGTGGGTCTTCCGAAGATGGATGGCTGGAAGGTGGTTGCCGATATCCGCAGGCAGAAGGACACGCCGGTGCTGTTCCTGACCGCGCGCGACAAGGTCGAGGACCGCGTCAAGGGCCTTGAACTCGGGGCCGACGAC
>JALOOE010000065.1 GCA_025454565.1 Anaerolineae bacterium | reverse complement strand
TGAAGCTGACCGTCGCGCCCTGATCCGCGCCTCGACATGACAGACCAGCCCCACTCGGTGAAGGCCTCGCGCGCCGAGTGGGGCTTCTTTTTGCGAACCAATGCCCGTTCGAATCACTCGCCATCTTCTGATCTAATCTTTAGGTTCCTCTCATCTGCCATTAATCTAGCTCGGATATGATAGTTTCAGAATAATGGTTCGGGTAGGGGCAACCCAAACCAAAGCAAGATTCCTCCTCCATATAAGGTTGAGCAGCACAGTTCCTCGGCGGGTGGGCCGGGGAATTGTGCTTTAAGCGGGCCGAGCGCAAACAACACGTTTGCGCTCGGCCCGTTGCTATGTGCTATTTCCTACCTGCTCTCCGTCCCAAGCGCTCCGTACAACCGGCGATAAGCATCGAGCTGATTCAGCACCTGCTGCACGTAGATGCGCGTTTCTCCGAAGTCGATCGACGCAACCATCAGATCGTCGTCGCCGGGAGCGAGCTTGCGCCAACGTGCCGCGTTGCCAGGTCCGCCGTTGTAGCCTGCCAACGCCGCGGGTAGGCTACCATCGAGCTGTTGAAGCGCCCAACTGAGGTAGTACGTCCCGAAATCGACATTGATGTACGGCCAATAGGCTTGTTCCGGTTCGAAGTCACGGCGGCCGCGCTGCCCGGCGACCCACGCGGCTGTCGCCGGCATCAACTGCATCAGCCCGCCGGCGCCGGCGGTCGAGGTGACGGCCGGCTCGAATCGGCTCTCCTGGCGGATCACCGACGCCACCAGGAGCGGGTCAAGCCCTTGCTTGCCGGCATCTTCCCGGATGAGCTCGCCGAACGGCAGCGGATAGGCCAGCCGTTGGAGGGCTGCGGGCGCGCGCTGCGCGCTGCCTGCAGGAGATAGCGGCGCTGATAGCGCGGCCAGTTGCTCGGCCGCAAGGATCGACAACCGATTTGCGCCGGCATCGCGGAAGGCCAGCGCCAACGCGGCCAGTGTCCAGGGTTGTTGGGCATATTTGGCCTGCACGCGTCCCCAGGCCGCCAGCCCATCGGCGCGCCGACCCAGGTCGAGCAACGCCTGTCCGCGTCGCCACTCCGCATCCGATGTGACGGCGGCCGGCAACGTAAGCGTGCCTTCCCCTGCCCAACTCTTGAGCCAGGTCGACAGCTCGGCGCGGTCATCTGGCTTCGCGCTTGACGCCCGCGCATCAGG
Source organism: Anaerolineae bacterium (assembly GCA_025454565.1). Classification (GTDB taxonomy): domain Bacteria; phylum Chloroflexota; class Anaerolineae; order CG2-30-64-16; family CG2-30-64-16; genus JALOOE01. The sequence goes on along the minus strand of JALOOE010000065.1, from coordinate 7,227 downwards.
CGTCGGCGTTGGTGCGATTTGCTGATTTGCCGATTTCGCCAGCCACGCTGCGGCGCGCAGACCGTAGTAGCTGGCCGGATCGGCCTGGACCGCCTTCTGCCACGATTGTTTCGCCGCCTCGATGTCGCCGGCCGCGGCCTGTGCCCGGCCCAGCCAGAAGTTGGCGACCGGTTTGGTGAACGGCTCCATGCCTGCGTCGGCCATCTCGCGCCAGGTTTCGGCAGCACGCTGCCAGTTTCCTGCCCGAAAGTAGATCAGCCCGGCGGACTGGGCGGCGCGCCAGCCCTCGTCGGCGGCCGGATATTTCCGCGCCAGGGCCCGGAAGGCTTCCGCCGCCCCGCCGGTGTCTCCCGTTTCCTCTTGCCAATTGGCCGCGCGCCAGAGCGCGGTCGACGCTTGCGGCGCGTCGGGGCGTAGACCGGCGAACTGGCGATAGACAGCGATCGCCCCTGCCAAATCGCCGGCCTGCGCTCGCGCATCGGCCTGGGCCAGCCACGCGTCCGTCCAATGCGTATTCTCCGGGTACGCCGCGATAAGATTGCCGAGCTCCGCCAGGCCACGCTCGGTCTGCCCTTGTTTGAGATAACTGAGGCCGGCATAGTACCAGGCATCGCCCTTGCGACCGGTCGGATCAGCAGTACGCAAGCGATCGAAGGCCGCGGTGGCAAGCGCGTATTTGCCGTTGAAGTAGTTGATCAACCCGCGCTGATACTCGTCCACCGGCACACCGGCTGCCACCAGCGCGGCCAGCGCCTGATGCGCGTGCGGGGTGGTCGGGTCGGCCTCCATCGCGGCCTGCCAGCGCTGCTTCGCCGTGTCGGGCGGTGTGGCCGGATCGCCGGCGGATGCCAGCGCCGCGCCTGCCAGCCATTGCATCTGTGCGATCCATGCCGCTGATGTCGAGGCGCTACGGAGCAGGTCATATTGTGCTACAGCGGCGGGGATATCCTTGCGGGCCAACGCCAGATCGGCCAGCGTGCGCCGGATGGCGACCGTGCTCTCCCAATCGGGGGAGGTGCGGAGGGCGGTACTGTACGCCTCGGCAGCGCGTAATGGGTCGCCCGCGGCCTTGCGAGCGGCGCCGATCTGCTGCCACGTCAAGGTGTTCAGTTCGGGCGCCAGCGGCAGATACGCGGTGTAGCTCGCCTCGGCCTCGGCCCAGCGGCCCAGGCCCGCCAGCGCCTCGCCGAGCAGGAAGGTGGCGGGGATGCGATGGGTATTGGTGGTGGGTGCGGTCGCCACCAACTCCGCCAACACGGTTGCGGCTTCGGCGGCCGCGTCGTCGCGCAGGTAGCACAGGCCCAGGCGATAGCGAGCCTCGGCCGCATCGGTGGGGGCCGAATTCTCGGCTGCGATTGCGGCGAACTCGCGGCGGGCGGCGGCGCAGTCGCCGATCGACTGGAGATAGCGGCCGAGCGCCAGTCTCGCCGTTGGCGCGGCCGGCGCGCCAGCCTGAAGCGTTGCAGTCGTCGCAAGCGTTGCGGTAGCGGGCGGCGGCGCCGGCGGCGCAATCGTCAACACGACCGCCGTGGGCTGGGCGGTCGACACAGGCGCCGCGGATGGGTTGGGCATCGCCGTGGTCGCGTCTCGTGCGGGTGCAGCGGTAGTCGCGCCGGCGCCCGCTTCAGCGACCGCGGCTGCGGGCGGCGTGGCGGTGAAGGTGGGGACGAGGGTCGGCGCGGGCGACGGCATCACAGGCGTAGCCGGCAGTTTCTTTCCGCCGCAAGCCGCCAACGAGAGTGCAACGATCAGGAGCAGGACGGTGTGCCTGGCAAGCAAAAGGTGACCTCCATGATCCGAGGCGACAGGTCGTTGCCTCGGTGGGTGCCTACCATTGTACCATATTGTTGATAGAGTGGCAGGTAACATACCAAAATGGACGAGAAACCGTCGCAAGGAGTTCCTGCACGTTTCTTTGCTGCGCCATGCGCTTCGTGTTAGAATGGGCTCACCTATCGAGCGCCTTCTTCAACTGCGTTCAAAAGGACCTGACCCATGGAAGAACATCGCCTCTACTCGCTGCGCGCCCGTGATGTCATGAACCAGGATTTCGTCGTCGTGCCGCCTCTGGCGACCGTCCAGGAGGCGGTTGAGGCCATGCTGCGTTGCGGCTGCCAGGCGGTAGTCGTTGACCGGGCGGACGATCAGGACGCCTACGGCATGGTCACCTATCAGGAGATCGTCTATCGCCTGTTGGCCAAATCCCTCTCGCCGGCGCGCGTGCGCGTCGCGGAGATCATGGTCAAGCCGTTGATCGTCGTCACGCCGAACCTGCGGCTGCCCTTCATCGCGCAACTGTTTGCGCGTGTCGGTATTCAGAACGCTCTGGTGATCGATCAGGATACGGTGGCGGGGCTCATCTCTAGTAGCGATCTGGTGAAAGCGATGGCGGCTGAGGATCGAGAATGACGAAGTGATACGTGATCCCTAACGAGGAATGAGAATCGAGTCAGGAGCTACTCGCGTTATCTACTCGTCACTCGTCACGCATCACTCGTGCCATCCCGCTTCAATGTGGAGGCTTCATGCAATTCGGTTGGACTGAAGAAGAACAGATGTGGCGCAAAGCCGTGCGCGACTTTGCCCAGAAGAAGATCGCACCGCGCGTGCGCGAGATCGACAGCGGCCACAATATCCCAGACGATATCATCAAGGGGATGGCCGACATGGGGCTGTGGGCGCCTACCGTCTCTGAGAAGTACGGCGGTCAGGGGATGAACGTCACCATGGCCACCATCGCCGCGGAAGAGCTGGGCCGGGCGGAGATCAGCCTGGCGCTGCCGGTGATGTACCTGGTGCAGGCATCGTGGGGCTTCATTCTCGACCGCTACGCCAGCGCCGAGTTGAAGCAGGAACTCTTGCCGAAGGTTACGGCCGGTAAGGGATTCCTGGGTATCGCCACCACCGAGCCGGGCGGCGGCTCGGACATCGAAGGGGTAACGCACTGTCGTGGGGAAAGGTCCGCCGATGGCAACTGGGTGCTCAACGGCGAGAAGCTCTACATCAGCGGCATCAAGGAAGCGCAGCGTATGGGCGGCATCCACATGACGCTGGTGCGCACCGATCCCGCCGCCGGGCACAAGGGCTTCACCTTTTTCGCCGTGTCGCTGAAGGATAACCCGCACGTCACGACGACGCTGATCGAAAACTGGGGCCGCACCGGCATCTCAACCGGCGGGTTCAACATGGAAAACATGCCGCTCGCCGACCGCTATCGTATCGGCGAGGAGGGCCGCGGCTTCTATCAAGCGATGGAAGGGTTCACTTTCGCCCGCGCGCTGATCGGCGCGACGTGCGTCGGCGCGGCCGATGCCGCACTCCAGATGGGCGTGGAGTATATCAAGCAACGCACATCCTTCGGCAAACCGTTGGCAGCCAATCAGGGCATCAACTTCCCGGCTGCCGAGCGCTTCGTGGACATCGAGACCGCCCGGTTGCTGACCTACAAGGCGGCGTGGATGGCCGACGAGATGTACGCCAACGGCGGATTCAAGCACAAAGACATCGCGCTCTACGGGGCGATGGCCAAGCTGCGCGCGCCGATCATGGCGTTCGAGACATTCAATGAGGTGGCGAACTGGCTGGGCGCGATGGGGTACAGCAAAGAATATCCCATCGAGATGGGCATCCGCGGCGTGCGCTCCTATTCCATCGGCGCGGAGGGCGGCATGAACATCATGCGGATGATCATCGCGCGCGAGCTGATCGGTGGGGAGTACACGAATCCCAGGCAGTAGGATACACGCATCACTATGTCCCAACTCGACCCCAACCGCCGCTTTCAATTCGCGCTCGATCACGCCCGTGCTGACTGGGCCGCTGCCGACCCGGCGCGCTGCGCCGCCCGTGCCGGATGCGCCGTAGCGCAGCACGGGATCAGCGTGCCGTTTTTCGGCCGGCCGCATATCGTGACGCACCCGGATGGTGATGTGCGTGTCCTCAACCCCGCCCATGTCGAGGAGCCGCCGCACGACGCGCATGTGTCGATCCAGATCGTGCTGCTGCACCATCTGCTGACCGCCGATGGCACACCACCGGCCGACCGCTGGCTGGCCTTCCGCGAGCTGCCGGACGGCCTGTTCTACGCGCAGGCGTTCGCGGGTCACGCCGAGGGGCTGCTGGCCGAGAAGCTCGGCGGCAATCTTGGCGGTTTTCGCCGCGCGGCTGAATCGCTGGGCGGCAGCCCGCTCGACCTGGCGAACGCGGCCTATCGCTTTCAGGCGTTCCCACGCCTCGCCGTGGCTGCGCTGCTCTGGGAGGGAGACGAGGATTTCCCCGCGCAGGCGCGCATCCTGTTCGATGCCCACGCCGGGCACTATCTGCCGACGGAGGATCTGGCAGGCATCGGGGACTGGCTTGCGCATCATTTGATAAGATAATGCTCTGACCAGGATCAAAACGATCAGCGGCAGCGTCTTTCAAATCGTGAAAAAGCCTACGGAAATCGAGCGCCACCGGGTGTATGGTTTCCCTCGCAGGCCTTCACAGAATCCACATCATAGATGGGATAGGGTATGATTCTGGTTAGGGTGCGTTCTTGGCGATTCGTGATGTTCCTGTCGGTGGTTGCCTGTCTTGTGCTGGCTGCGTTTCTACTCGGATCGCGCTATGGACGGGCCGACCAGCCGGACTACGAAGGTTTGCGTAAACCCCAGGCCGCGGACCGGGCCGCGGCCGTTAAAGCCATCCGGCAGGCGGGCGATGTGAGAGCAGTCCCCGAACTCATGGATGCGCTCGCCGATCCGGATCCGGCCGTCGGTCTCTACATTGCCCAGGCCCTGGGTGATCTAGCGACAGCGCAGGCTCTCGAAGCGCTACGTGCGGACCTGAGCAATGCCGATCCGAATGTGCGTTTCCGGGCGGCATTGGCTCTCGGGAAGCGGCAGGACGTGGCCGCAACCGCCGCATTGACTCGGGTGCTGCGCGATCCGGATGTGCTGGTGCAGCGCACGGCCGCCGAATCGCTGGCGCAGATCGGCACGCCGGAGGCGGTCGATTCGCTGGTGTCGGCGTTGAGCAGCGAGCAAGACTCCATCGTGCATAATGCGATGAAGGCGCTCCAGGTTCTCGGCAGCGCAGCCGTCTTCGACCTGATGGAGGCGTTGAACTCCACCAACCCAGTGGTGCGAACAAATGCTGCAACGACGCTCGGCTACATTAAGAGCCCGATTGCGACCAAAGCCCTTGAAGCTGCGGCCACAGATCGAGATCCTGATGTCGCCAAAGAAGCCGCGTGGGCATTATCTGAAACCCAAAACAGGAGGTAGTATGGCACTCGCAGTAGGACAGATGGCTCCTGACTTCACCCTCAAGAGCCACGATGGCCGCATGGTGCGCCTCGGCGATTACCTCGGCAAAAAGAACGTGGTGATGGCCTTCTTCCCGTTGGCCTTCACCCCCGTCTGAACGAGCCAGATCCCGTCGTACCAGGTCGCTCAAGACCGGTTTGACGGGATGGAGACCCAGGTTCTGGGTCTGAGCGTGGACAGCAAAGATTGCCTGCGGGCATGGGGCGAAAGTCTGGGCGGTATCACCTATCCGCTGTTGAGCGATTTCTGGCCGCATGGCGGGGTTGCGCAGCAATATGGCGTGTTGCGTTCCGAGGGCTACAGTGAACGCGCCCTGTTCATCATCGACAAAAAGGGTATCATCCGGTACGTCGATGTGCATGACATTGGCGAGCAGCCCGACAACGAAGTGCTCTTCGGTGAGCTCGCCAAGATCGAGCCGCAGCTCGCGCAGGCGTGGTCGGCTAAAGCGGTCGCCGCGGCTCAGGCGATGGCGCCGGCGGTGCGACCCGAGGCCGACGTGATCATGTACTGCACGTCGTGGTGTCCGGGCTGCAAACGGGCGCGCATCTGGCTGAAAGACAAAGGCATCCCCTTCGTCGAGATCGACATCACCAAGGATCGGGCCGCGGCCGGCCGCGTGCGCGGCTATGCCAACGGTAACGAGACGACCCCCTGCTTCGACATCAAGGGCACGATCATCTTGAACTTCGATCTGCCGAAGGTGGAGAAAGCGCTGGGTCTCTCCTGATCCAAAGCGCACGCTGAAGTTGCTACAACCCCGGTTTCCCGACAGAGACCGGGGTTCTTGATTTTGCCTCCCAGCCTCAACCCCAATCAGAAGGCGGACAAGATGAAAACCGAATCGGTGTTGGTCGTCAGCTCGGCGAGCGTCAAGTACGGCTCAGGCGCGACACGCGAGGTGGGCTTCGACATGCAGCAGCTCGGTGCACGGCGCGTGCTGGTGGTGGCTGATCCGCATCTGGCGGACCGTCCGCCTGTGCAGATCGTGCTCGCTGCATTGCGCCATGAGGGGCTCGAAGCCGTGTTGTACGACCGGGTGGCCGTCGAGCCGACCGATGCATCCTTCCGGGATGCGATCCAGTTCGCGGTAGAAGGCCGCTTCGACGGTTATGTAGCGGTCGGCGGCGGCTCGACCATCGACACGGCGAAGGCGGCAAATCTCTACGCCACCTATCCGGCGGATCTGCTCGCCTACGTCAACCCGCCGATCGGTCAGGGCCGGCCCGTTCCCGGCGCCCTGAAGCCGTTGATTGCGATACCGACGACGGCCGGCACGGGCAGCGAGGCGACCGGCACGGCGATCTTCGATCTGAAAGCGCTGCACGTGAAGACGGGCATCGCCCATCGCGCGCTCCGGCCGACGCTGGGCATCGTCGATCCCGACAACACGCGGACGCTGCCAGCCATGGTCGCCGCGTGCACCGGTTTCGATGTGCTGTGCCACGCCATCGAATCGTTGACCGCGGTCCCCTACGACAGCCGTCCCGCCCCGGAGAATCCGAGTCTGCGGCCGCCCTACCAGGGCGCGAACCCGATCAGCGACATCTGGGCGGCGCGCGCGATCCAGATGGTCGCGGCGAATCTCGTGCGTGCCGTCGAAGATCCCGCCGACGACGCAGCGCGCGGGCAGATGCTCCTTGCCGCGACATTCGCCGGGATCGGCTTCGGGAACGCGGGCGTGCATCTGCCGCACGCGATGTCGTATCCGGTCGCCGGGATGGTGCGCCAATACTTCCCCGAAGGCTACCGGTCGGATCATCCGATGGTGCCGCACGGCATGGCCGTCGTGCTCACTGCGCCGGCAGTCTTCCGCTTCACCGCGGCCGCCGATCCGGCGCGGCATCTCCACGCGGCGGAGTTGATGGGCGTGGATGTGTCGGGCGTCAGTGCTGAGGATGCCGGGGAACCGCTTGCC
>JALOOE010000064.1 GCA_025454565.1 Anaerolineae bacterium | reverse complement strand
GGCGCAAAGACGGCATCGGCGACGAAGCACGCGCCGCCGCCGGCGATCATCATCTGATTGGGCGCGTGTCCCGGCGCCGGGATCATGGTGAGCGGCACACCTTCGATGACCGCCTCACCGGGCGCCAGCAGCCGATCCACAAGGCAGGCCTCGGCGAGGATGAACTTCCCGCGCAATTCAGCGATGGGCGCCGCGCCGGAATAGAGGTAGAGCGGTTCGAGGATCGGGTTGGCGACGATGGCCGCTTCCAGCGCCGGCGCGTAGATCGGCACGCCCAGCCGGGCGCGCACCGTTGCTGCGCCGCCGAAATGATCGGCGTGCGCGTGGGTGATCACGACCGCCACGAGTTTGACCTTGAGGTGCTCCACGTGACGGAGGATCTTCTTGGCGGCATCCTTGTCGAGGCCGGTGTCCACCAGAACGGCGCGGTCGTCCAGGACGATCAACCCGGCGTTTGAGCCGCCGTGGAGTTGGTAGGCGGTGGGGGTGAGGGGGATGAAGTCCATCGAAATGCAGAAGGCAAAAAGCAGAATGCAGAACGCGTTCTCCTGATCTTTCTGCGTTCTGCATTCTGCCTTTGGTCAATGCCCCAGATAGGCGCTTTGCACGCGCGGGTTTTCCAGCAGTTCCTGGCCCGTACCACTCAACATAATGGTGCCAGTTTCCAGTACATAACCGCGATGCGCGATCGAGAGGGCCATCAGCGCGTTTTGTTCCACCAGCAGCACGCTCACCCCTTCGGCATTGATCGCCTTGATGATGGCGAAAATCTCTTCGACCAGGATCGGCGCCAGGCCCATCGAAGGCTCGTCCAGCAGGAGCACCTTGGGCTGTGCCATCAGCCCGCGGCCGATGGCCAGCATCTGCTGCTCGCCGCCGGAGAGGGTGCCGCCGAGCTGATTCATGCGTTCCTTGAGGCGCGGGAAGCTTTTGAACGCGCGCGCCATATTGCCCTCTATCTCCGCCTTATCCTTGCGGGTGTAGGCGCCCATCTCCAGGTTCTCCTGCACTGTCAAGGGGGCGAAGATTTTCCGTCCCTCGGGCACATGCACCATGCCGCGTTTGACGATATTCTGCGCCGGCATGGAGGTCAGATCCTCCCCGCGTAGCCTGACGGTGCCTGTACGTGGCCGCAGCAGGCCGGAGATGGTCTTCAGCGTCGTCGATTTACCCGCGCCGTTGGCTCCGATCAAGGTGACGATCTCGCCCTCTTCCAGATCGAAGCTTATCCCCTGCAGCGCATGGATGGCGCCGTAATAAACATTAAGATCTTTTACTTCGAGTAACATGCATTATCTCCCGACGAAGGACGAATGACCAAGGACGAAGGGCGGTTCGTCGTTCGTCCCTCGTCTTTCGTCAGAGCGCCACTCCCGCTCGCGCCGCCGCGCCGCGTCCCAGATACGCCTCGATCACCTGCGGGTTATTCTGGATTTCCTTGGGCGTGCCCCGCGCGATCACCTCGCCGAAGTCCATCACGGTGAGGTTCTGGCAGATGTTCATCACCAGCCGCATCTGATGCTCGATGAGCAGGATGGTCAGGTTGAAGCGATCGTGGATGAAGTGGATGTACTCCATCAACCGCTCGATTTCGTTGGGATTCATGCCGGCGGCCGGCTCATCCAACAGCAGCAGCTTGGGATTGGCTGCCAGCGCACGGGCGATCTCGACGCGACGTTGTTCACCGTAGGGGAGATTGCGCGCCATCTGGTCCTGGATTCGCTCCAGGCCGAAGATCGCCAGGAATTCGCGCGCACGATCGATCATCTCGCGTTCTTTGTTGCCGAAGCGGGCGGTGCGCAAGATGCCATCGAACAGACCATAGCCGGCATGGGGATGGTAGGCGATCAGCACATTGTCCAGCACGGTGAGGTTAGGGAATAGACGGATGTTCTGGAAAGTGCGGCCGATGCCCATCTGTGTGATCTCAAATGGCTCCAGGCCGACCAGCGGCTCGCCGTAGAGATCCACTTCCCCGTTTGTCGGCACGTATAGGCCGGAAATCATATTGAAGACGGTCGTCTTACCGGCGCCGTTGGGGCCGATCAGCCCATCCAGCGCGCCTGGCTGCACGGTCAGATCGAAATTGCCCACCGCGCGCAGCCCGCCGAAGATCTTCGTTAGTCCAGTGATTTGCAGCGCAGGAACGGCGGCGCCGCCCTGAGCTGGCACAAGTGTTGGGTGTGTCATCGTGCTCTCTCCGCTACTCGCCTGCTGGCTGCAGTTCGCCGCCGGGGGGCGCGGCAGTCGCCGCCGGACTGTCCTTGCGCGGCGGGTAGATCGGTCGCTTCAGGAAACCCCATTCGACGTTACCCAACAACCCTTGCGGCCGCAGAAGCATCAAGAGCAACAGGGTGATGGGGTAGAGCACGTAGCGCCAGGTAGGCGCCTCGGTGCCCAACTGCCCCAGGAGTACGCGCAAGAGACCTTCCAGGAAGAAGAGCCAGCCAAACGAGGCGGCAATGGTGCCGGTCATGCTGCCCAGCCCACCGAACACGACGATGATCAGCGGGTTGAAGCCGACGATGAAATCGAACGTGCCGGGGCTCAAGAATCCGATGTAATGGGCGTAGATGCCGCCGGCCAATCCGGCAAACAGGCTGCCGATGACAAACGAGAGCAGCTTGTAGTGTGCGATATCGACCCCCATCGCTTTACCCGCCGTCTCATCTTCTCGCACCGACATGATGGCGCGCCCCGTGCTGGAGTAGATCAGGTTACGCATCACGATGATGGCAAACATCAAAAAGATGAAGGCCCAGGCCCAGGTGGTCCACTTGGGGATGCCGATCATGCCGCGGCCGCCCTTCATCTCAGGGAACGGCAGCAGCGTATCGGTGTTGACCATCAGCGTTTGGACGACGATGCTGAAACCGAGGGTCGCGATGCCGAAATAATCGCTACCCAGCGTCAACACCGGCAGGCCGAACAGGAAGCTGATTTCGGCCGCAAACACGCCGCCGATCAACACCGCCAGCAGAAAGACCGCCTGTTGGATCGGGACGCTTTGCAGGATGCCGGGCGCCGCCACCGTGCCAAAGCCGCCCGCAAACGCGCGTGCGATGGGATTGCCGATCACCACTGCGAGGAATCCGGCGAGCACAGCGCCGATGAGGTAGAGCGTGAATTGCGATAGGATCGGCATGCCCTTATAGCGCTTGACGAGGCGCCCGACGCCCAAGATCATCGCGCCGCCGAGAAGCACGCCTAACCCTGCGACGAACACACCGCTGGCGAGGCGCCCGACGCCCAAGATCATCGCGCCGCCGAGAAGCACGCCTAACCCTGCGACGAACACACCGCTGGCGTCGCCATTGACCCAGCGATAGGTGATATCTGCCGCCGCGTATGCGCCGAGACCATAGAAACCCCACTGGCCCAGGCTGAATTGGCCGTTGAACCCGTAGATCAGGTTCAGCCCCAGGGCCACCATAGTCATCGCGCACGCCTGGAAGAGCAGGCCGCGGTCGAAGTCGTTCATCACCTGAAAATCGCCGACCTTGGTCAGCGCCAACTGCACGACGCCAAACGCGACCGCGATCCCCACGAGTTTCGCCCACAGCGGCTTCCGGCCCAGGGCCCACAGCACAAAATAGACCCACGCCAGGACGGCGACGATCTTGAGTACGGAAAAGACGAGGAATTGCAGATTGAACGTCATCGCTTGCCCCCTACGCCTTTTCCTGCTCAGGCTCGCCGAAGATGCCTCTCGGACGCACCAGCAGCACGAGAATGAGGATGGTGAACGCTACGGCGTCGCGCATCGGCGTGGAGATGTAGCCCATCGTCAGCGCCTCGGCCTGTCCCATGATCAGCGCGCCCACGAACGCGCCGGGGATGCTGCCGATGCCACCAAGCACCGCGGCCACGAACGCCTTGAGGCCCGGTAAAACGCCCATGAGCGTGTTGATTGACGGGTAGGCGATGGCATAGAGCACGCCGCCCAGCCCTGCAAACGCGGCGCCTAGCGCAAAGGTAAAGGAAATGATGCCGTCAACATTGATGCCCATCAGCCGGGCGGTCGCCTTATCGACTGAGGAGGCACGCATGGCCTTGCCGATCTTGGTGCGCCGCACCAGGTATTGCAGCACCACCTGCATTCCGATCGATGCCACCATGATGATGAGGAAAATGTTCGAGAAGAGGAGGCTGCCCGATGGTGGCGCCTGACCCGGCTGCAACTGATGGATGCCGTTGTTGACGTAGAAGGTCACAACCTCGAAAGGACGCTGGTAGGGGATGAAGCGGGGCGAAAAGACAAAATTCAGTGCGCCGTAGTATTCCAGGAAGAATGAAACGCCGATCGCAGTGATCAGGGCGGCGATGCGGGGCGCATCACGCAATGGTTTGTAGGCCACGCGCTCGATCACGACGGCGAGCGCCATACAGACCAACATGGACAGTAGCATCACGGTGACCGAGCCGATCACCACCGCTGCCCCTGGTGACAACCCCTTGAGAACCAACTGCGGCCAGAGATGAAGCTGGAAGCGGGCTACCGCATAATAGCTCACAAATGCTCCGACCATGAAGACATCGCCGTGGGCGAAATTGATCAGCCTGACAATGCCATAAACCATAGTGTAGCCCAAGGCGATCAGCGCATAAACGAATCCCAGTTGCAGCCCGCTGAGCACGACCTGGGCAAATAGCATCGGATCCTTGAGGAAGCTGGTGACCAGAATGTAAACAACACCTAACGCCAACAAGAGCAAGAAGCCCTGGCCAATCCAGGCAAATCGCGCACCGGGTCTGCGCGCCGCAAGCGATGATTTTTGGGATATGCTTGCCTGTGCCATCCGCGCATTACCTCCCAAATCAAGTTGACAAGCTGACAAGTAGACAAGTAGACAAGGAATCGCGAACGACGCCTTGTCTACTTGCTTCCCTGTCTACTTGACGGTCATGTGCAGGTTACTAGAGCCTACGGATTGACGACTGAGTCGAACACGACCTTGTCCGGCGTGACCTTCAAGATCGTGGCCGCCTTGATCGGGTTGTGCTGCTTGTCGAAGGTGATCTTGCCGGAAACGCCTGGCATTGAAATGCCTTCCATGGCAGCCTTCACCTTGTCGGTGTCGTCGGAGCCTGCGGTCTTGATCGAGTTCAGCAGCAGGTTGGTAGCATCATATGCCAGCGCGGCCAGCGCATCCGGCGTGGCGCCCTTGTACTTGTCCTTGAAGGCCTTCATGAAGGCGACCGCCTCGGGCGCCGTCGAGTCCGGCGAGTAGTGGTTGGTGAAGTAACCACCGGCCGCGGCCTTCAGATCCAGGTCGGCCGAGTCCCAGCCGTCGCCGCCGAGGAACGGGGCGGTGATGCCCTTTTCCTTGGCCTGCTTAGCGGCCAGGTTGACGATGTTGTAGTAGTCAGGCAGGTAGATCACATCGGGCTTCGCCGCGGCAACCTTAGCCAGGATGGCGGAGAAGTCGGTGTCTTTCGCGGTATAGGTTTCCTTGCCCACGATCTTGCCGCCACTCGCGGTGAACGCCTTCTCGAATTCCTCAGACAGGCCCTTGACGTAGTCGTTGGCCTGATCCAGCAGGAGGAATGCGGTCTTAGCCTTCAGATTCTCCGTGGCGAACTTCGCGCCCACCTTGCCCTGGAACGGGTCGATGAAGCATGCGCGGAAGATGTAGTCCTTGACCTTGCCGTCTTTCATGACCGTCACATCTGTGTTGGTCGAGGTCGGGCTGATCTGGATCACTTTCTTCGCGTTGGCGATCTCGGAGATGGGGATAGAAGCCTTGGAGCAGACTTCACCGACGATGAACTTGACCTTGTCCTGGTCGATGACCTTATTCGCGGCATTGACGGCCGGGTCGGGGGTGCACTGGCTATCCTCGACGATCGGCACGATCTTCTTGCCGTTCACGCCACCCTTGGCGTTCCACTCTTCGATGGCCAGCAGAGCGCCATCACGAGTCATCACGCCGAAGGTGGGCACAGCGCCCGACAACGGGGCCAGGACAGCGACCTTGAGATCGCCGCCGGTCGCGGCCGGGGCCGCTGCCGCCGGGGCCTTGGTCGGTTCGGCCTTGGCGGCCGGTGCGGGGGCTGCCGTGGGGGCGGCGCAAGCCGAAAGGACAAGCGCTACCAGCACGATCAGTGAGACCAACTTGAACAGACGCATGGTACTTCTCCTCCTGTGAGAATATGGTGATGATGGGATTACCGGGAAATCAGGTTACGGGCTGCGTATTCGCGTGCTGGCGCCAAGACAAGCCATCTGCGCACTTCGATCATCCGCCCAGCAGCGCGAGTCCATCCACCTCCTTATCGCGCCTAGGTTGACGAGATCTCACGTGGGGTAACCGTCAACGGAATACCTCGCGCCGACGCCGGTGTCGTAGAGATCTGCTGCCTGAGGGCTGGTCTAAGGATCAACTTTGCCAGCTTCCGAGGGTGGATCGATTATAGTGAACTAATCAGCAATTGTCAAGCGCTTGACAGCGGAGGGGCACCCGCCTATAATCTGAGCGAACTCCATTTTACTCCGTTGTGTGGGAAGGAGCCTTTTTCGATGCGAAATCGAGCACTCACCAGTCCGACCATGATCATCGCAGTGTTGATACTGCAATTCATCCCGCTGATACTGCTGCCCCCGAGTTCGTATTCGCTTCAGAACCAGGAGTGGTGGTTGTCGATCCTCCTGTTACTGATGGTGGTGGCCGCCGACTTCGAGTTGATCGTGCGCCGCAGCCCTGCTACCTGGCCCTGGCACTTGATCGGCTTCGCCCAAGGCTTCAACATCATCAGCCGCTTGCTGCTGCTGTGGCCGCGTGCCGCGGTGCAAGCGGGTAAGGCTTGGGATCCCAACTGGACTTACATCACCTTCACGCTGGTCTCGGTGGCGCTTTCGCTTTTCGTGCTCTGGTATCAAGAACTGCCGGAGGTGCGCCAGGGGTTACTCCGCAGCAAGGCGAAGGCGTGAAACGTGATGCGTGAAACGTGAGATGTGCAGCACGATGGCCCCTCATGGATCACTCGTTACTTGTCACGGTTTCTCCCAGGCTCTCCGTAGGCGCGTTGGTCATCACCGGAATCTGCTCGCCGGCCGGCGGCCGCGCCGCCACGAGCGGATCGGCCGGCTGGTCATCTTGCATCACCAATTGGCCCTGAAAATGCGCACCTTCATCCAAGAGAAAGGTGCGCACGTTGATTGTGCCCCATAACCGGCCACCTTCCAACAACTCCACCCGATCCGCCGTGATCGTGCCCTTGTAGGCGCCGGCCACCGACACGGTGCGAGCCTTGATGTCCACCATCACCCGCGCGCTTTCGGTGATCAGCACGTTGGCGGGCGTCTCGATCAGGCCGCCCTCGACGGTGCCGTCAAGCCGGATGCTGCCATCGCAGCGGAGTTGGCCGCTGAATGTGGCTCGCGGCCCGATGATCACCTCGATTTGGTCGGGATTGGGGCGTGAATCGCGTCGAAATGGCATTATGCTGCTCCTCTGGCCCGAAGAATCACCTGCTGTTCTTCCTCGGTGAGTTGATAACTGGTCTCCCACGCGGCCAACGGCTTGGCGTAGACGCGCGTCACCTCGCGGCTGTGCAGGCTGCTGATCACCACGCCGTTACCGCCTTCATCGGTGAGCGCCAGCGCGAAGCTCTGATCGCCGCCCGTGTCTCGAAAGGGATTGAAGCGCAGGAAGCCGACGCGCTGCAAATGGCTGCGGTTTGACCGCTCGACCCGCATCACCATCGTATCCAAATCCTGGACCCGTTCGGTCGCTGCGCGCACCTGGCGCACGTGGTCATCCAGGACCGACTCCAGGCTGCCGCCGTCGGTGCCGGTCGTCAGCGCGCGATAGTGACGCTCCAACTGCCGCAGCCGGATGAACAGCCAGATCAAGACGCCGATCGCCGCCAATACCGCGACGAGCAGAATCATCGTCACCCAAATCAGGTCAATCGATGCGAGCATATCTCACTGCTTACTGATGAGGGAACTGATCGACTCGCCCGTATGGATGCGGCCGATCACGCGGGCCAGCAGATCGGCCACCGAGACGATGGTGATCTTGGGATGATTGCGGACGGCTTCCGGTTGGTCGATCGTGTTCGAGATGACGAGCCGTTTGATGCGCTCGTCGCGGTCGAGCCGTTCGATGGCCGAAGGCAACAGCACGCCATGCGTGATTGCGATGTAGACCTCCGGCCGTGCGCCCGCCTCGATGAGTCCATCCACTTCATCGAGCACGCTGCCGCCGGCGATCACATCGTCGATAATGATGGGGATCTTGCCTTCGATATCGCCCACCACGTGGGTCGCTTTGGCCTTATCGAACCCCTCGCGACGCTTGTGCATGACCACGAGGGGCAGATTGAGCCGCTCCGCGTAGGCCCCGGCAAACTTCGCCCGCCCCACGTCCGGCGAGACCACCGCCGCATTGCAGAACGCATCCGTTTCAAAATAGCCGGCCAGGACAGGCAACGCCGAAAGGGGATCGACCGGCACCTGGAAAAAACCCTGCGTCGCGGGCGCGTGGACGTCGAAATAGATCACCCGGCTGACGCCCATCACTTCGAGCATCACCGCCACCGCCTTGGCGCTGATCGCCTCGCGGCCCTTCGCCATCCGCTCCTGCCGGCCATAGGGATAATAGGGGACCACCGCCGTGATCTCGTGCGCCGAGGCGCGCCGGAACGCGTCGACGTAGAGCAGCAACTCCATCAGGTGATCGTTGACCGGCGCCGAGCACGGCTGGATGATGAACACATCCTGATCGCGCACGGCCTCGTCGATCGCAACATGGACTTCGCTATCTTTCAGACGCGTCGTCGTGCACTTCCCCAGCGCCGTGTCCAGGATGCGCGCCACGGCTTCGGCCAGCGGTCGATTGGCCGAACCGGTGAAGACGCGCAACGGGTGATGAGTGCTCATGTCCCTCTCCATTTGCCCCTGATCAGAGCCGTATGATAGCATTGAGACATCGGACTGGCAAAACGCTGCTGTCCGAACGCATGCCCGGACAGCAGTGGATGGGGTGGACAGGAGCAGTCGCCCGGAAATGACACGCAAACTACTCGTCGCCACACACAATCCCGGCAAAGTGCGGGAATATCAGGCGTTGTTGGCCGATCTGCCGCTTGAAGTGACCTATCTGGATGCCGAAGGGATCACGCTGGAGGTGGCAGAGACCGGCCACACCTTCACGGAGAACGCGGCGCTGAAGGCTACCACTTATGCGCGCGCAGCCGGCCTGTGGGCCTGGGCCGACGACTCCGGCCTGGAGGTGGATGCGCTGGACGGCGCGCCGGGGGTCTATTCCGCGCGTTACGGCGGCCCCGGCGCCAGCGACGCCGACCGCTATCGTAAGCTGCTCGATGCGTTGACCGGCGTGCCGTGGGTGGGGCGCACGGCGCGTTTCCGCTGCGTGGTCGCGCTGGCCACTCCCGCCGGCGACGTGCAGACCGCCGCCGGTGCGTGCGAAGGGGTCATCGCGTTCGGGCCGGCCGGCAGCAACGGCTTCGGCTACGATCCGGTGTTCTATCTGCCTGATCGGGGCCAGACCATGGCGCAACTGCCCGCGGAAACCAAACACGCGATCAGCCACCGCGGCCGCGCGGCACGCGCTGCCGAACGGTTGTTGGCGGCGATGCTCCGGGGATAGGACGAAGGGTGACCGACGAAGGACGAAAGACGAAGGACGAAGGGCAACCGGGCGGACAAAGCTATTGGAGGCGATGCGTCAACACTGAGAGCGCGCCGCCGGTCGGTTGGAAACCCAGAGCCGTGTAGAGATGGCGTGAGACGGTGTTACTCGCCTGCGTGTTGAGCGATAGACCGGTGGCGCCGACTTCCCACGCATAGCGAAGCGCATCGATCACGAGCTGGCGACCGATCCCGCGCCGCTGACCGGCGGGATGCGTCGCCACGCGGATCAGTTGGGCATAACCGCTGACAGAATTCAGCGTGGTGAGGGCAAAGCCGAGGGGCTGGCCGGACTGTTCGGCCAGCATGGCATGGTCCGCGGTCAAGAGCCAACTCAGCACCGTCCGGTCGTCGTAATGCCAGATCGGCTCGAACGCCGCTGCATTCAGCTCCAGAACCGTCTCGGCCTCAGCCGAACCCGCCGGACGCAACCCGCACACAATTGGCGCATCCGGCAGCGGGCCGCGGTTGGGCCGCGCATAGCTCAATACCTGGTCTATCGCTTGGAAGCCCGCGTCGGGCAAGTTCTCCGCGAGCCACGCGTCATTCGCCAGACAAACTAGGCCGGTCGTGCTGTGCCTGCGCAACCCATCAATGGCCGTCTCGCACAGACGACGCAGAACACCGGCCGCGGGACGGTCGCTTGCCACGGCGATCAGTGGCATATCCACCCAATACTCAGGTGGCACGCCGGCCGGCGAACGCGGCGACAGCCCCATGAATGCCACCGCATCATCCCCGGCGAAGGCCATCACGCTCAAGCCGTTGCTGAGGAGCGCCACCTGCTCTTCCACGGCCATGATCCCATGTCTGCGCCAGGTGTGCGCCAACAACAAGGCCAGCGCGGGCCGATCGGTCGGAACCGCCGGACGGACCGTGATCTTCTCGGTTTTCCCCCGCAACAGCCAGCTCATGGCGCAAGTATGCCACAGGAATCAGCGAATCGGCGAATCAACGAATCAGCGAATCGGCGAATCAACGAATCAGCGAATCGGCGAATCAACGAATCAGCGGATCAACGAATCAGCGAATGGGAACGAGCGGTAGCTCTTCTCCGCCCCCCCGCTCCCCTGCCCCTCCGCTCCCGTTCACCCCTTCTCCCCGTCTTCCCCGTCCGCCACCGTCACGGCGCGCACGCGACCGCCTTCCATCAGCCACAGTGTCGTCGCCAGCCGGTCGATGAAGTAGCGATCGTGGACGACCGCGAGCACGGTGCCCTCGAAGCGCGCCATGGCGCGTTCGAAGCTTTCGCGCGAGGGGATGTCCAGGTGGTTGATCGGCTCGTCGAGCAGCAGGAAGTTGCAGCCGCGCACCGCCAGCAGCGCCAGCGCCAATCGGCTGCGCTCGCCGAAGCTCAACCGGCCGACGGGGACGAACACCTCGTCGCCCGCGAACAGGAAGTAGTGGAGGAAGCCGCGCGCCTCGGTTTCGTCGAGCGGCGCGGCCTGCCGGATCAGCGCCAGCGGCGTGGCGTTCAGATCGAGCGTCTCCTGCTCCTGCGCCATATAGCCCAGCCGCACCCCGCGGCCCAGGTGGATCGCGCCCGACCACGGCTGCAACTGGCCGGTGATGCAGCGTAGCAGCGTCGTCTTGCCGGTCCCATTCGGGCCGACGAGCACCGCGCGCTCACCGTAGCTCAGGTGCAGGTTCACTTCGTCGAAGAGCACGCGTTCGCCGAAGCCCATGCGCAGATCGCGGATATAGAGCACATCCTGGCCGCTGCGCGGCGCGTCGGCGAATTCGAGCTTCATCTTCCAGGTGAGGCCGGGTTTGTCCACCATCTCCTCGCTCGCCAGCATCCGCTCCAACCGTGCCTTCTGGACGACGGCATGGCGCGCCAGGTCTTTGGCGATACGCCGCCAGTGGAAGTGGATCGTCTCCTGCTCGATCCCTTTGGCCTGGTTGCTGAGCTTGCGGATCGAGGCTTCGAGCTTCTGGACCCGT
Source organism: Anaerolineae bacterium (assembly GCA_025454565.1). Taxonomy (GTDB): domain Bacteria; phylum Chloroflexota; class Anaerolineae; order CG2-30-64-16; family CG2-30-64-16; genus JALOOE01. The sequence goes on along the minus strand of JALOOE010000064.1, from coordinate 75 downwards.
TCCTGCTGCTCTTTGAAGGTGGCCCACTGCTTCTCCAGCGTCCGGTCGAGCGTGACCGCGTAGTCGGTGTAGTTG
>JALOOE010000063.1 GCA_025454565.1 Anaerolineae bacterium | reverse complement strand
TGTTCCAACTGTGGAACGTTCAAACGTGGAACCGAATCATGCTCTATCCGCAATCCGAAATCGAAAATCCCCAATCCACCCTCGTCCTTGACGGCGAGCATCTGACGATCGAGCAGGTCATCGCGGTCGCCTATGCCGGTCCCGGCGAAGTGAACCTCAGCCTGAGCGCTGAAGCCGAGGGGAAGGTAGCGCGCGCGCGGCAGGCGGTGGAGCAATTTGTCGCCGAGGGCCGCGTGGTCTATGGCATCACCACGGGCTTCGGCGCGTTCAAGGACAAGCTGATCCCGCCCGACCAGGCGCGAGAGTTACAGCGCAACATCATCATGAGCCACGCGGTGGGGGTCGGCGCGCCTTTCCCCACGGCGGTCGTGCGCGCCATGATGTTGATTCGCGCCAATGCGCTGGCTAAAGGTTATTCCGGTATCCGGCCGGAGGTGTTGCGGCTGCTTCTGGACATGATCGAGCGCGGCGTGCATCCCATTGTGCCGCTCCAGGGCTCGCTGGGCGCATCGGGCGATCTCGCGCCGCTGGCCCACATTGCCCTGATCATGATCGGCTTAGGCGAAGCGGAGTTCGGCGGCGAGCGGATGCCAGGCGCCGAGGCGTTGGCGCAGGCCGGCCTGGCGTCCGTCGAACTGGCTGCCAAAGAAGGTCTGGCGCTGACCAACGGCACCGCGCTGATGGCTGCGCTGGGTTGTCTGGCCGTAATCGAGGCGGAAAATGCCGCGGCCGTGGCTGATATCGCCGGCGCGTTGAGCTTGGAGGCGCTGCACGGCACGCTATGGGCCTTCGACGAACGCCTGCACGCCGTTCGACCGCATCCCCGTCAGGCGGATTGCGCCGCGTGCATGCGCCGCCTGCTGGAAGGCTCCACGTTCGCCCGCCCGGCCGACGATCCCGATCCGCAAGACGCATACACCCTGCGCTGTATCCCGCAGGTGCACGGCGCATGCCACGACGCCATCAAATACACGCGCTGGGTTGTCGAGATCGAACTGAACAGCGCCACCGACAACCCGCTGATCTTCTGGGAAGGGAAGCAGCCCATCGCAATCAGCGGCGGCAACTTCCACGGCGAGCCGCTGGCGATTGCGTTCGATTACCTGGGGCTGGGCATGACCGAGCTGGGCAACATCTCGGAGCGCCGGCTCACCCGGCTCACCGATGGCTCCAGCAACCGTCACGCTCTGCCCGATTTCCTGACCCAGGCCGGTGGGCTCAACTCCGGCTTCATGCTGACCCAATACACCGCGGCTGCGTTGGCCTCCGAGAACAAGTCGCTCGTCCATCCCGCCAGCGCCGATACTATCCCCACCTCGGCCAACTGGGAGGACCACGTCTCCAACGGCCCCATCGCCGGCCGCCAGGCGCGACAGATCATCCACAACGTGGAGATGATCCTGGCGATCGAATTGTTCGCTGCGGCCCAGGGGATCGATTTTCGTCGGAAGACCATGCCCCATGCCCGCTTGGGCCGCGGGACGCAGCTCGCCTACGATCTGATCCGTTTGCGTGTGCCGTTCCTGGATCGCGACACCGTGATGAATCCGCACATGAACGCCGTCCACGCGCTGGTGGCGGGCGGCGACCTGCAGGACGCGCTGCGACCGCTGCTCGGAGACTGTTCGACGGCTGCCACCGTACAGCGCGCTGGTTGACGGCGCTCGCGAGTCGGCACACCGGAGCGACTATCCCCGTCCACGACGTTACGGCTGTCTCCAGGTCGAGAGCAGGAAACGTATGACACGCACACTCGTTTCTCTGGCGACTTGCCTCTTGCTTGCGGGTTTGGGGGTCCTGGCCCTACTCGCGCCCCCCGACGCTATAGCCTTGCTGAGCCGCACTACGTCTGTGGTCGTCCCCGCAAAGAATCGTCTCGATGAGCTCATCCCTGGCATGGACTATGCTGGTTGGTATCAGCAGCACACCGGTTTCGTGCCCGATGCGGCCCACTTCGGCGCCTACGCCATCACGCCGATGACCGATACCCTGTTTATCGGTCACAGCACGGGGTGGCCGGCCGACAAGGATGGGGCACTGCTGAGCGGCTACAACGGGATCGCGATCACCGCCATCTACTCGCCCACGGAGCAAGGTGTTATCGCCATGACGGCGGCCACGAATACCCTCTACATCCCCGGCGCCGATCCGTGCTGCCCCGACGGGTGGGAAACTGGCAATGTCTACATGTACACCCCGCCCGATCCCGTCGTCAAGTATAGAAACTTGCCCAACGTGCTTCATACCTGGGCGATATGGTTCGATGGCGTCTCTCATGCGCTCTACGCTGTGGTCGGCGCGCACTTGGGCGATAATGCAACTTGGACTGGCGCGGTGTACCGTAGCACTGATGGCTGCCGTAGCTGGTCGCTGGTGGCCGACAAGAGCGACGGCGTCGGCGACTACCGGACCTACGACATGGTCGGCTTGCACAACAAGCTTTACATTTACTGGAACGACGTGTATCCCGCACCGTGTGGGTTGGCGGAGAGCGGGGACGGCGGCGCCACCTGGCAACGGCTCGCCGTCCCCGCTACAGCTTGCCGGGTGAGACTTGCGATATTCGAGGACCGCCTGCTGGCCATGAGCCTGGATCAGGGGAGTCTTATCGCGGTAGATCGCGCAGGGAATGTTCAGGTTTATCCGCTACCCGGCTTTAAGATTGCCGACAAGTACGCCTTCAACTTCCTGGCACACGATCGCTCAGGCTTCCTTTACACCATCACAGAAGACGGACGCGTGGTTCGCACGCGCGATCTTGTTACCTGGGAGACGCTAGCGGTCACAGATCGCGCCTTGATCACCATCGTGTATTGGCCTGCCAGGAACTGGCTCGTCGTAGCGGATCGCGGCGCTGACGCGCGACTGTGGAAGATCGATCTCAATCCGAAGCTTTATCTGCCGCTTATGCAGCATTACGGATTTTGACGCACTGTCTAGATCCGCTATACTGCACGTTATATCTACCGACAGAATAGAAGAAGACAGCAAGCCGAGGAAGCATATGCTGCCCAGGCCTGGCAGTTCGCTATTGGCGTGTGTATTGAGATCGATTTGCGAGACGATAGGATAAGATGCGACGTACAGTGAATGCTTTCTTAATGCTCCTAGTGTTTCTAGGGTTGTTTGCCTGGATCCTGCCCCAAGCACAACCTGGTCGCGCGGCGGCGCCGGCGGCGCGTGTGCGCATCGGTGTCACAATAGATGGCATCGTGCGCGTGACGCCCAGCCACCTCACGGCAGTCGGAATCGATGTCGTAACCATCGATCCGCGCACATTCGCCTTGAGCTCGCTGGGGCAGCCGGTCGCGATGCGCGTTTCCGGAGAAGCTGACGGCCGTTTCGACCCCGGCGACGCAATCCTCTTCTTTGGGCAGCGCTTCCGTGGGCCGGAGATGGACCAGAAATACACCGCGGAGCGCGTCTACTGGCTCGATATCGGCGGCACAGCCGGTCCGCGCATCTCCGACGTCGATGCGACGCCGCAGGGCAATCTGACCCCGCCCGCGGACTTCGCGACAACCGTCCGTGCGGAGCAGAGTAACGTGTGGTGGACCCTGCACTGCCTCTGCCTGGATACCCAGGATACCTGGTTCTGGGACCGACTCCAGCCGATCGGAGCCGGAGCGGGCGTCACTCGCACATTCCCCTATACCGTGCCAAACCCGGCGCCGGGTTTGCCAGCCACATTGCGCCTGGAGGAGATCAGCCGCTCTGAAGTCCCGGGGCACATCACTACGATTGGCCTGAACAGCGCCTTGCTCTCAACCGAGACGTGGAACTGGAAACAGCGCAAGGTATTCACGGTGACGGTGCCAGCAGGCTTGATGATCGACGGCATAAATACCGTTACGGTCGGCGCCCTGAATCAGCCCGCCACAGCGGCGGCCGCCGCTTCAACTGCCGTCGAGTTGCCCATCGCGCTGCCTGAGGACGATTGGTTGGCGACGACCGCCGGCGATCCCCTACGCGCCCTGAGGGTCGCGGGCGCGACCCTCGATGATATCTACGTTAACTACTGGGAGGTGGATTACCGGCGCCTGTTCCAGGCGTGGCAAGGTCAGCTTGACTTCAGCGCCGAGGCAGCCGGCCCCCAGGAGTTCTTGACCCACGGCTGGAGCACGGCCGCGACCGCGGTCTGGGACATCTCCAACCCGCTCCAGCCCAAGAGCCTGACCGGCGCGCAGTCCGAGGCCGGTGGCTCTTCGCTGCGTTTCCGAGCGGATGCGGCTCAAGGCGCGCGTTTCTGGCTCCAGCAAGAAGCATCGCTCAAGCCGCCGGCTTCGCTGCGGTTGCGACCGCCAACCGGGTTACGTGCTCCCACGGGCGGCGCCGACGCGGTCATTGTGACGCACACCGATCTGCGCCCTGCCGCCGAGTTGCTGGCCGAGTGGCATCGCGGTCATGGCAGGCGGGCGCTTGTGGTCGATTTTCAGGATGTCGTCGACGAGTTCAACGAGGGCATCTATCATCCCAAAGCCGTACCTGCCATGCTCGCCTGGGCGCAAACCCACTGGGTGCTGCCCGCCCCACACTATCTCACCCTCTTCGGAGACGGGCACTGGAATTTCAAGGGCAACAACCCCGCTCGCTACTACGCCGGACCGATCATGATTCCACCCTACCTGGCCTGGGCCGATCCCTGGCAGGGCGAGGTGCCGTCTGACACCCTCTATGGCGACATCAACGGCGACAAACTACCCGAGATTGCGGTTGGCCGCATCTCCGTCGGCCGCCTCGATGAAGCTATCACTGTCGTCAACAAGATCAAGGCCTACGATGACGGTCTCCGCCGGACTTCCTGGCAAAAGCGCGCGATCTTCGTCGCTGACCGGGACGATCCTAGTGCCGGCGACTTTCCCGCCGTCTCTGATGATGTAATCCAAAACAACACACCAAGTGACCTGCAAGTGCAGCGAATTTACCTGGGACAGAATGGGCTGGATGCTGTCAGCACCCGGGCGGCGATCTCTAGCGCTATCAACACAGGCGCTTTCATGGTGCAGTACACCGGGCATGGCGCGGTGCCGCGCTGGTCGCGCGAGTCGATCTGGCACACGACGGACGTCGCCGGGCTCACCAACACCACGCAGTTGCCGATCGTGATGACATTCAACTGTCTCGACGGCTACTTTGTGCAGCCTTCAGATCCGGCGACGTTCAGCGATACGCTGGATGCGATGGCCGAGGTGATGCAGCGCAAAGCCGGCGGCGGCTCTGTCGCAGCGATTTCGCCCTCTGGCCTCGGCCTCACCGACGACCAACTAGCGTTCCGCAAGATTCTGCTGGATGTGATGTTCAAAGATAACGTGCGTGAGATCGGCGAAGCGCTGAGGGTCGCCAAGAATGTCTATCACGCAAAGAACGGCCCGGACTATCCGATCGCCACGGAAATGTTATTTGGTGATCCGGCAACGCGCTTGCCGCAGCAGGTCATTCGTACCATGTACTTGCCGCTGCTAACAAGGGCTGACTGACTACACGCCTGCACGCGGAGCAGGCAGCGAAGGTGCAAGACCGTGCTTAGTCGATCGCACTCATTTCAGCGATGTATTCCGGGGCTCATCGGCCTCCTGATGCTTTTTTCTATTGCACAGCCCAACGCTGCGCGCGCGGCCGTCACCCTGGTCGACATGACGGCTACGGCTCAGTCCGACGGCACGATCCTGGTTGAGTGGGAGACTGCGACGGAGTTGGGCACAGCAGCGTTCAACCTGTATCGAGCTGAAGCCTCCAATGGGCCATGGGACATGCCCGTCGATACGCAGCCGGCGCAAGGCGACGGCCAGAATGGGGCTTCGTACAGCTTTTCTGATGACGACGTAACGGCGGGCAAGACCTACTACTATCTGCTCGAGGAGCTTGACAATAGCGGCACGCGCACGAAACTGAACGATTTCATTCGTAGCGCCACTGTGTCGGTGCCTGGCCAGGCGACCTTCACGCCTACAGCTACATCGACAGTCACCCGCACCCCGACACCCGGCCCTTCCCCGACGCCGACGCGCACGCGCACGCCCTTGCCTGGCCCCACCGACTTGCCAACCGATGTGCCGACGGCGACACGCCAGTTCCAAAATACATCTGTGCCGCCCAATACGCCGACCTCGACTATCGCACCGGCGCCCGGCCAGCCGACGGCGACGCGGGCTGCCGGATCGCCAACCGTGACACCCATCACGGCGCCACAGTTGGCGACGCCGACACGTCTGCCCGGAGCGGCCGCGCCAGTTGCGCCCCCCGCAGCCACACAACCCGCCAGCGGTGCGCCGCCGACTGCTGCGCCGACTGTGGCCGCGACCGCGACGTGGACGCCGACGCGGACATCCTCAGCGACGCCTACAGTAGCACGCACGCCATCAGCTACGCCTTCGCCGGCCGTTTTTGGTGCGAAGGCGACGGCGGAGCCGATCTTGCGCGGCACGCTGGCCCGGACGAATGCGCCGGTTCAAGGCGATGACGGGCGGAACGAAGGGCTGGTGCTGGCGGTCGGTGGCGGCGCGGTGCTCCTGGCCGCTCTTCTTGGCGGCGCGGCCTTCGTCATTTGGCGACGGCGCCGCTCCTGATGTCCATGCTCCAGGCTTCCATCGTCGAATCTCGGCTGGCCGCCAGACGAAGCGCCGCGCTCCTGTTTGTTGCCGGCGTGCTGTGCCTCCTGGCGTTGGGAGCTTGCCGCTCTGCCGCAGGAACCCCTACGAGCAGCAACGCGCCGGCCGTCAAGATAGCCGTTTCGGCAGATGGCATCTACGAGGCGCCGGCCAGCGATCTACGGGCCGCCGGGTTCGATCTAGCGAAGGCGGATGCGCGTACACTAAGCCTGACCACAGGCGGAAGAGCGATCCCCTTTGAGGTGCTCGGTGAGGGCGACCAGCGCGTGCTGCGTTTCTACGGGCAGGCGTTGGGGCCAAAGGCGCAGACGGCTCAGAACATCTATTGGTTGAGCAAGCAGCCCAGCGGGGCCGGTCAAGCGGCCGGCCCTATCACCATCCGGTCGGCTGCGCCGCCATCGGGCATGAAGCCGAGCACTGTCGTCTCTGCCACGGTACACGCCGAGGAACAACGTCAATGGGTAGCGAAGGCCGGCCCCGGCGATGATCGCTGGATGTGGCAAACGATTTTTGCGCCCGTTGAAGCCAAGTTCACCATCTCCGTGCCGTACCCCGCCGGCGGCGATGGCGAGTTGCGCGTCCGGGCTTGGGGCAATTCATCCGCCCCGGCTGACCCGGATCATCACTGGCTGCTATCATTGAACGGCACGCAGGTGGCCGACGTGCGCTGGGACGGCCTCGCAGGGCATGCGATCACGGCGACGATCCCCGCTGGCGTGCTGCGTGCCGGCGACAACCAACTTTCCATCCGCGCCCCGGGCGACACCGGCGCGCCTGCCGATTCGGTGTTCCTGGATTGGGCGGAAATCAGCTATGACCGCGAGCTGGTGGCCGACAGCCCCGAGTTGGTTTTTCAGGGGACCGCCCCAGGCTACACGGGGCGTGTAAAAGAAGCGCCGGCCGCCCTCTGGGATATCACCGATCCGGCGCGCCCCGTCGCCTTGAAGGATTACAAAGTCGAAAAGGGCGTCATCCATTTCAGCGCGCCGGCCGATGGCGCGTCACGCCGCTTCGCTCTTGCCACGAAGGCGGGATTGCGCCGGCCCGCGGCGATCACCGCCGCGCCCGAACCAGGCAGCCCAGCCGCCGAGCGGCCGCGCAACTGGCCCGGTGGCGCCGATCTGATCGTGATCACTGTGCCTCAATTCCGCGATGCATTGGCGCCCTTGATCAAAGCGAGAGAGGCGCAGGGTCTGCGGGTGGCGGTGATGGACGTGAGTGAGGTCTACGACGCGTTCAGTCACGGCCGCACAGATCCGGCGGCCATCCGGGCGTTGGTACAGCAGGCCATCGGCCAATGGACGGCGCCCGCCCCGCGCTATCTCCTGCTTGCGGGCGATGCCAGCTACGATCCGCGCAGCTATCTCAAGGCGGGCGATAAGGGGGCGGAGAGCGATCTGGTGCCGACCGAATTGGTCGACACCGATGTGACGGGCTGGACGGCCTCCGATGTTTGGTTCGCGCTGCCGCCCGGCACTGTGCTCGATCCATATGGGCGTCCCGGCGCGCGGCCCGCGTTAGCCATCGGCCGGCTCCCCGCCCAGACCGCGGAGCAGATGGCGGCAATGGTCGCTAAGATTCTGGCCCATGAGCAGGGCGATGCCGCGGCGCCGTGGCGTCGTCAGGCGTTCTTCGCCGCGGACAATGATGAATCCGGCTTCGCTGAGCAAGTCGACGCCTTGACGAAACTCCTGTCGGGATACGATGCACAGGTCGTAACCGTTGATAAGGATGGTGCGGCACGCGCGTCTCTGCTGAAGGCGTTCGCAGATGGCACAGGGCTGATCTCCTATTTCGGACACGGCAGCCTGAACCTGTGGGCGCAGGAGAAAATCTT
>JALOOE010000678.1 GCA_025454565.1 Anaerolineae bacterium | reverse complement strand
GGGCGAGATGACCGGCCTTCAGTCTCCAATCTCCAATCTCCAACCTCTAGTCTCCAACCTCGTCACCGGCCTCATGTGCTTCCACACCACCTTCACCTGCTCGGCGGCGTTCATCCGGCAGGCATTCGAGATGGCAGCCGGTGAGGGCGCATTGGTGCATATGCACGTTTCCGAGGGGACCTACGAGCCGGAACAGGCGGTGAAGCGGTTCGGGATGCGACCTTTCGAGTACTACGAGTGGCTGGGTGTCGCCGGGCCGTCGATGCTGGCATCACAATGTGTCCAGATTACGCCGGGCGAAATCGACATAATCTCCCGTCGCGGCGTGCGCGTCACCCACATGCCGCTCTCCAACTGCGAGGTTGGCGGCGGCATCGCCCCTGTGCCCGATCTTGTGGCTGCGGGCGTGACCGTGGGGCTGGGAAGCGACGGGTACATCACCGATTTCTTCGAGGTTATGCGCGGGGCATTCCTGATCCACAAGGCGCACCGGCAAGACCCGCGGGTCATGCCCGCCAACCTGGTCTGGCAACTGGCAACAGAGGGTGGGGCGCGAGCCCTCGGTCTGGCGCGCGTTGGCCGGTTGGCGCCAGGCTGGCAGGCGGATCTGCAACTCATCGACGCCCGTTTCCCAACGCCGGCGACGGTCGGCAACCTGTACGATCAACTGCTCCTTTATCGAAACCACACGCATGTTCGGGCGGTGCTGGTCGCGGGGCAGATGCGGGTGCGCGATGGTCAGGTGTTGGGTGCGGACGAGGACGCCTTGCGCGCCAGGGTGCATCGCGCGGCCCGGCGGCTCTGGAATTAGGGACAGCAGCGCGCACAGCGCAGCACGGCGATATCACACGGGGGGAAGAGGAGCGTATGCCCAGGATTCACGATCTGCGATCTTATCTTGAGGTACTGGAGGCAGCCGGCCAACTGGTTCGTATCCACCGGAGGGTGAATCTGGAGCATGAGTTGGCGGATGTCGCCGCGACGCTCGAGCGCCAGGGCGGACCGGCGCCGTTGTTTGAGTCAGTCTCAGGCTCTCCGTGGCCGGTCTTCTCATCGGCGGTGGCGAACCAGCAACGGGCGGCGCTCGCCCTCGGCTGCGACAAATCTCAGGTCGTCGAGGTCATGCGCCGAGCGCTCGACCCCAGCCAGGGCATCGCGCCGGTGCGCGTCGAGAACGCCGCCTGGAAAGCCCATGTGCTCACCGGCGCCGCGGTGGATCTGCACCGGGTGCCGATCCCCACCCATGCGGTAGGAGACGGTGGGCCGTTCATCACGGGCGGCGTTACCATCAGCAAAGATCCGATCAGCGGCCGCGGCAATCTCTCCTACAACCGGATGCAGGTCAAAGGGCCGCGCGATATGGGCTTCGATGTCAATGAGTGGCGGCATGTGCGCCAGTTCATGGACGTCCAGGAAGCCAAAGATGCGCCGCTGCCCATTGCCATTGCCATTGGTCTCGACCCGGCGCTCTCAATCGCGGCCGGCGCACGCTATGATGGTGACGAGCTCTTCATCGCCGGCGCGATCCGGGGCGAAGGTGTGCCGGTGAGCCAGGGCGTGACGGTGCCCATCGACATTCCTGCCGAAGCCGAGATCGTGATCGAGGGGTTCCTGCCGCCGCATGTCCGCCAGGGCGAAGGCCCCTTGGCGGAGTTTCACGGCTACTACGGTCGTATCTGGGACAGTCCGGTGTTCGAGGTGACCGCCATCTGCTGGCGCGATGACCCGATCTTCCAGACCATCATTCCTGGTTGGAACGAGCACGTCTACATCGGCAACGTACTGCCGCGCGAACCGTTACTGCTCAACTACGCCCGGCACGTCAGCAAGAACGTCACCGGTCTGCACCTGGCCCCCTACGGCAGCGGCTTCCTGGCGATTGTCGCCCTCAACAAAAAGAACCCCGGTGAGCCCAAGAACGTGGCGATGGGGGTCTTCACGGCGCATGTCAACGTCAAGTGGTGTATCGTCGTCGACGGCGACGTGGACATCTATGATCCGGCCGACGTGATGTGGGCGCTGACGACGCGCGTGGACTGGAGCAAGGATATCTTCCTGGTGCCCGGCGCGCAAGGCCATGAGATGGATCCCACGGCCGACACGCGCGGCGTGCACACGAAAATCGGCGTCGATGCCACGGCCGATAAAGGGCGGCGCGAATCCGCTGAACGGGTGCGCTACGGTGACGTAGATCTGAGCAAGTATCTCTAGGCCGGAAATACGGGATAGGGAAGAAGGAGAATCCTTTGGCTGTGCTGACGACCTCTCGGCGCAGGCGGGGTCACGACCAAGACATTGCGGCTGGAGCGGGCGATTAACCCGACGCCGCACATGGTCGTGCCGAGGTCGTCCAATCTGCGCGCCACGCTGTTCAATACCGAGAAATGGGCCGATTTGCCGTGGGAGCAATGGGTCGCGCAGGAGTTGCCCGCGATGAAAGGCCATCCGGGCATGCTCATCGCGAGCATCGGCCACACGCCGGCCGAAGGCGAGATCATCGCTGGCCCTGTGGCTGCCACCGGCGTGGTGGACGCCATCGAGTGCGTGGCGTACACGAAGGATACAATCGTGGCACTGGTGCGCGCCGTGCGCGAGCGCACCGATCTGCCGATCCTGGCGAAGCTGACCTTCAACTGGGGCGACGACCTTTATCCCGCCGCGGAAGCCGCATTGAAAGCCGGCGCCACCGGCTTCACCGCCATCGATTCGATCGGGCCGACGCTCCAGATCGACATTGAGACGGGCCAGCCGACCATCGGCGGCGTGGGGAACAAGGCGTGGATGTCGGGCGCGGCGATCCGGCCCGTGGCGCAGGCGGTCGTCGCCGAACTGGCGCATCGCTTCGACGCGCCGATTGTCGGCACAGGCGGCATCATCCAGGCCGAGGATGCCGTCGAGATGACGATGGTGGGCGCGACCGCACTGGGGGTCTGCACCGCCCCGTTGCTGCGCGGTCTCGAATGGTTCGAGCGCACCCACAAGAGTTTGAGCGGCTGGCTCGACGGTCATGGCTATGCCGCTCTGGCCGATCTGCGCGGCGCCGCGTTGAAGCACCTGCACCCGGTGGAGGATACGGCGCCCCTCACGTTCGAGTTCGAGCCGCTGAAGTGCACCAAATGCGATCTGTGCGTCGTCCTCTGTCCGTATGATGCACGGGAAATGGAAGGCGACAAGCCGAAAACGTCCGATCTGAAGCAGATCCTGCTCGAAGATCGCTGCCGATACTGCGGCCTATGCGTCGAAGTGTGCAAGCCAGAGGCGCTGACATACGGGAATTGGCCGCGGTAAGGACGTAGTGCGTATTACGTATTCCGTCGTTTGAAAAACGCAAGCGCTGACGATGAGAAGTTACGCAATACGCAATACGCA
>JALOOE010000062.1 GCA_025454565.1 Anaerolineae bacterium | reverse complement strand
GCCTCCGAATACCTGGCTGATAAGGGCTGGGCGGACGGCGTGGACGAGGCGCTGCGCCAGGAGGGCCCTGGGGTAGCCGACCTTGCCCGGCTCTTTGGCCAATATCCATCCTCCTGGGCTACCAGCGGGTCGAGCTGGGCGCCGCAGATTCCGGCCGCCACGCGCCGGCTCGGCCTCCCGGCGAACGTCTACTCGCATGCGCGAGCCGGAGTGGGGGGCGCGTGCTGGTATGCGGGCCAACTCTGCTACAGCGACTACCTCGGGATTCAGGGCGGCGAGGACACCTACTGCGACGATGCGGCGTTCGAGGCTGCCTTGCCCGATCTGTTGGCTCGGATCACGGACGCACAACGTCGCGGGATGATCTGCCTGGGGCTCTTCGGCGCGCACCCGACGCGGCTCCGCTACACGGTCTTCTGGGATGTGCTGAATTTCAATCGCGGGCAGAATACGCCGGAAACCGAATACAGGTATGCGCCCAGGCGCACCGACCCCGAGTACGCATCGGCACTGCGGAACCTCCGGCGCATGGTGGCAGCGGTCCGGGGCTTGCCCGGCGTAGAGATTATCTCGACGCGCCGGCTGAATCGGCTCTTTGCGGAAGACGGCGGGCCGGTTGCCTGGTCTGCATTGACCCGGCTGGCCGAGACGGTGCTATCGCAGAAGGGGGTCGTCGCCGGATATGCGGTTGAGGGCGCGGCGCTCTCGGCCGCTGCAACGCTCGATCTGCTGGCGAGGGCAATCGTGCGTCTGGCCGATGAAGAAGCTCGACCGGGAAGCCTGCTTGCGCGCAGCGTGTTGGGGCCGGGCGAGCAAGCGGCGGACCTGCCGCGCTCCTTTCTGCTGGGAAGACGAGCATTTGCGGATATGTGTCGCGATCTGACCGACCAGATCGGCGCGACCGGTCAGTTGCCCGCATCGTTGGTGCTTGACAAGATACGCATCGGCCCCGGCGTACTGCTTAAGGCTTGCGCCGCGACCTATCTCGCCTGGGAGGGCAGTCACGACGGCGCTTTGGTGGAGCTTGCACCCGCACCCGGCGAGCCCAATGGCGCTGCAGCACTCGCCCAAGGAGGCATCTACGACAAGTTGCCCGGTTGGCCGCCACACCGCCCCGATCTGCGGCTGGATCTGCTGGCGCTGCACACTCGGCTGCAGAGTTGGAGTTTGCGGCCTGCGGCACTGCGCGCTGGACACTGACCCTCGGCGTTCGGATCTCGACCCACCGGGTTGGGCGCAACCTCACACTAGAACGTCGACAGCCAGCCGCCATCCACATAGACGATCTGCCCCGTCATGAACTGCGAGGCGTCGGAAGCCAGGAAGACAGCGATCCCCTCGAAGTCTTGTGGTGTGCCCCATCGACCGAGCGGCGCACGCTTTTTGACCCAGGCGTCGAACTCCGGGTTGTCCACCAGCACCTGGTTCATCGGCGTGTGGATGAAGCCCGGCCCGATGCCGTTGACACGGATGCCGAACGGCGCCCAATCCACGGCGAGCGCCCGCACCAATTGCCGGATGCCGCCCTTGCTCGCCGTATAGGCCGACGTGGTGGGGCGAGACGCTTCGCTCATCAGCGACGCGAGCATGAGGATGCTGCCCGGCTGGTTCGAGGCGATGCGCGCTCGCGCAAAGCACTGCGACAGGACGTAGGGCGCCGTCAGATTGACGCGCAACACGCGCTCGTACTGATCGAGTGGCGTCAGATCAGCCCGGCTGCGGGTGGTGATCCCTGCGCTGTTCACGAGAATCTCCACGCCGCCCAGCGCGCTCGACGCCGCGTCGAACAAGGCAGGGATGCTGTCGGTGTCGGCCAAATCACACGTCAGCGCCTGAGCCGCTTCCTCTCCGCCGATCGCACGCAGATCCGCCACTGCATCCGCACACTTGGCTTCGCTTCGGCCGCAGATAGCAACCCGGGCGCCAGCCTTCACGAACCCCCTGGCGATCCCCAGGCCGATGCCGCTGTTGCCGCCTGTCACCAGCGCGGTCTTGCCGGCCAGGCTGAATATGGACAGATCCATGCAAGTTGCTCCTCTCAGGTTATGGTGCGGCCGCAACGCAGGCCGGGTGGCAGCCAGCGCAGGTTTGACGCGGGCGGAGTTCAAGCGTCATTCAGGATCGCCGCCAGTTGGTCGAACCTGAAGCTGTCGGGCAGCCGAACGAGGTGCGCGAGGCAGCTATTGCGGCAGTCGCTGTTTCCGAAACCGGGGACGGGCGCTGTTGCGCCATCCAGGTCAAGAACTCGCTGCGCCCAGCGGCACTCCAATCGTCTCACATCTATCTCGAAATAGACATAAGGCGTGGGCGTTATCTCTGTCAGGTAGTCGATGTGCCAGTGCCGCCGCCTCTCCAGACGCATATGGCGGGCAAGGCGACCGTTCAGACCGCCAGGGCCGTGGGCGCTGCCGAGGTAGACGTAGGCTCCTGGCGGGAGCTTGACGAAACCCAGCTTACCCACGGTCAATGCAAGCGGCTCGGTGACATCGATTAGCAGGGCATAGGTGCCGGACGCCGCCGGCCAGATGGCGCCGTTCATATCCGCCATCATAGCGAGAGCTCGCATGACTGTCAAAAAGACCGCGACCAAAGTGATTGACTTTTGCTCATCCGTGTGCTACGCTCGGGGCAGGTGAATGTTGTGTAGGCAGGCATCATCATGGTTGCAGGCGCATCCGGTATGTCCGAAAGGAAACGAATCGGATTCAGGAGGTCCCCATGTCCACAGATTCGAACGCCCAACCGTACGATGTCTCTGGCTTAGTCGCCGTGCTGGGTGACGGCGATGGATTGGCTCGTCAGCGCGCGCGTGAAGCGCTGGTCGATATCGGCCAACCGGCCGAGTCAGCCCTGAGAATAGCGCTGACCAGCCCACACGAGCAAGTTCGCTGGGAGGCGGCCAAGGCACTCAGCGAGATCGCCGCTCCGGAGTCGGCGCCTGGCCTGGTGACGGCGCTCGAAGACCGCGAATTTAGCGTGCGGTGGATTGCCGCCGAAGGGCTTGTGGCGATCGGGCACAGGTCCATCGAGCCGTTGTTGGAAGCCCTGGTGGCGCGTGGGGATCGACAGTGGCTGCGAGAAGGCGCACACCACGTCCTCAAGGCTCTATCGAAACGCAGTTCGCACGAGGCGATTGCGCCGGTGCTGGCAGCCTTGGAGGGTGTGGAACCGGAGTTGGTAGTGCCCCCTGCAGCGAAAGCGGCGTTGCAGTCGGTGCACTCCGGCAGCGGTTGAAGCTCTTTCGGAATGCGCTATCCTCGCATGGCTTCGGCGATCGAGATGAATGCTGTGGTCAGGAAGCCTCCCGTGCCTACCCAGAATCCCCAGCCGAGCGCCAGCGGTTGCCGGTAGAGCGCCTCGATAGCCGTGTGGACCTGGACAAAGCCCCAGGCAGGTGCGATGGCAGCCGCCAAGCTCAGCATCGCGATCGCAATCAGTACCGGTCTGTCGGGTGCGCCGCGCAGAAGCATGGCGCCAGGCACAAGCATCAAACAGCACGCGATCGCCGCCGTCTGCAGACGGAATTCCGGGAGCAACAGGATCGCAGGGTTCCAGGCAGGCGGAAGCATGGCCAACGCCAATGGGATAGCAAGGAAGGCGATCAGCCAGCGGCTCCAAGTTGGCAGGACGCGCCGGCTTGCGAGCAAACTGGCGCCCACGCTTGCCGCAAATGACGGCAGATAGAACACTTCTCGGCGGAAGGCGATCTTGCCTGAAGCGAATTCGGGAATGAACTTGACATATTCCGCCAGATCGAGGCCGATCACAACGAGGCCGGCTGCTTTGTGGGGTACCCACGGCCCATAGTAGCCGATCAGTCCGATCAGGCCGCCCAAGAAGATGGCCAGCCAACGGATGCGGCGCGTGCGCACGGAACGCCGTGTGGTCAGGTAGCGGGAAGCCATAGGCTCATTTCACGTTGCGGCGCGTTCATAGGCTTCGAGCAGGGCTCGGGCCGAACGCTGCCAGGTGAAGTGGCTGGCCTGCTCGATGCCGGACAAGGTCATTGAGCAGGCCAACTCGGTGTCATTCAGGACTTTGGCGATGGCCTCAGCCGTCTCTGCGGCGTCTGTGGCCTCCACCATCAAGGCTGCGCCGCCGGCGGCTTCCCGCAAGCTGGAGTTGTTGCTCGTCACGACGGGTGTGCCACAAGCCATTGCCTCCAGTACGGGGATGCCGAATCCCTCGTACAGCGAGGGAAACGCGAACACGTCGGCCAGGCTGTAGAGCGCGGGAAGATCCTCATCAGCCACAAAGCCCAGGAAGCGCACTCGTCCGGCCAGGTCATCCTGATTGCCAAGCCGGTAGATCTCCTCATAGAGCCAGCCCGGTTTTCCTCCGATCACTAACGCATGAGACAGGTTTGTTTCCCGAGCTAACTTGCCGAAAGCGGCGATCAGCCCTGTGAAGTTCTTGCGCGGTTCCAGGGTCCCCAGCCCCAGGATGAATCGATCTGGCAGGCGATAGCGCGCCCGGACCTCAGCCAGGCGCGCGATATTCTCCTCTCGCCGGAATCGCGGCTCAATGGCAGGGGTGACGACGCTGATTTTGCCGGGATCAACGTGCAGCATTTCGACGAGGTCCTTGCTCGTGTTCTCGGAGTCGGCCAAGACGCGGCGGGCGCGAGCCACGGCTGCGGGCACGGCCTTCTCCAGGAAAGCTCGGAGCCCAGGATCGGCACATTCGGGGACACGTAGAAACGACAGGTCGTGGATCGTGACCAAGCCGTGTGCGCGGCGCAAAGGCGGCAAAGTGAAGTCGGGTGAATGGTAGAGGTCGCAATCCCCAGTCAGTAGCTCAGCGGGGATCGGGAGATGGAGCCGGTGCCAGCCGGCCGTCAGCCAGCGGGCAGGGATTGCGCTGGCATGAAGCTGGAAGTTGGGCGGCCAGTCGTTGTTGCTTGGCGCTTCACCCGCACTGAACAGCGTGTACTGATTTCTCCTATCGATCTCCGCCAGTCCCGCCACCAGTCCACGCGTATAGCGTCCGATGCCAGCACCTTGACGTAATGCAGGAGTGTAGTCGATAGCGATTCGCATAGGAGCCTGTGAGTTATCCACACCTGCCAGCAGCGCATCACTTGATGTCGCGATACGTCCAGATCCGATTCACGAAATAGTTCCAGAAGAGCACGATCCCGATGGCGATGATCTTGGCGGCGAGGTAGGCCGGGGGATCGGGCAGTACAAGCGAGAAGATAGGGTGCAGTCCCAAAACTACAATCTCGTTGATTCCCAGTCCCACGATGTTGACCGCCACGAACTGAATAAGTTGTCCAGCGATGGGCCGGCTGCGGCTTTCGGGAAACGTCCAGAACCGGTTCCAGATAAAATTACTCAGAACGGCAACGGCAAATCCGACTCCGACTGCGAGTTCAAGCGGGAGATGGAACACCTCGACCGCAATCGTCAGCGTCGTCAGATCAATGACCATGCCGAGCGCGCCGACCGTAGCGAACTTAAGGAACCGCACGAACTCCTTTGGCCGGCGATCAAAGCCCAGGCGGTTAACTAAGGGCAACCGCAGCAGCCACGAGAGGAACTGAGGCATCTGATATTCGGTAGCGATTGTCTGTTGGTTCAAGATCTATGTCTCTCTATAGCCCGCGCCACGTCCATAGCCGGTTGACGCCGAAGTTCCAGAAGAGCGCAACTGCGCTCGCAGTTGCTTTGGACAGATTCCACGCCACGGTAGGGACAAAGAGATGGCCCCATATCAGTTCGTGACTGCCCAGGAAGACGAGCTGGTTGATCGCATACCCGAAGACGTTCACTACAAAGAATTGTGCGAACTGCTGCGCGATAGGCCGTTGGCGGCTTTCTGGGAACGTCCACCACCGGTTGAGGATGAAGGTGTTAAGTACGGCTATCGTGAAAGAGCAGGTGTTCGCCAACCATGGCGGGAAATGCGCCCCGAACATCAGGATGTTCAGGATGGCAAAATCTACGATGAAACCCCAGGCCCCGACGATAGCGAATTTGAGAAAGCGCTTGATCTCGCGCTTGCTCGGATCGCTCACCAACCCGTTCAGTCGAATCGAAATCGATGTCAAGACTCCGCCTTTGTCATATCAAGTGCTGCGACACCACCGAGCAACAGGGCAAGCTGTAGTTGCATGTGCTGCACAAACAGGTTATCAAACATGCTGTGCCCCGTCAGATAGATCAGTGTCCCGAAGACGCCGATGGCGAGCGCTGCCGGAAAGCCCCGCAGACGCCCCGCCGACCGCCAGGTCATACGCAGGGCGCCAAACCACAGCAAGATAAACGCCGAGACGCCCAGGACGCCTGTTTCGGCCATGAAGTTGATGAAGACATTGTGCGCATGTCCCAACGCCTCGTACCAATGTGCCGGCGCGTATCGCGCGTACTCGGTGCCGTAGTTGCCGATCCCCACCCCTGTCCACGGATGATCTTCGAACATCCGCCACCCGACCTGCCAGTGCGCCAGACGTTCGAGTACGGCGAAGTTTTCGTCGGTGATTTCTGTCTGATCGGGGTTCGGGCCAGTCACGTAACTGCCCAGGCTGGAGACCCGCTCCGATAGCGCACCTGGCAGCCAAGCAACGCCCGCCACCAGCAATAGCGTGACAAGCGCGCTACCTGCGACCAACGCGACAATCGCCGCGCGGCGATTACGCATCGCGGTCACCGCCAGCAGCGCGGCCGTCAGGGCCAGCCAACTGCCGCGTGACCAGCTTAAGCCTATGCCAATCACAAGCGCCAGGGACGTCCCCCCGCAGATTACGGCCACCAACAGACCGACTGGCTTGCGGCCGCGCCACCAGAGACCTAGTCCTGCGAGCGTGAGGCTGACGGCCACGGGGGCAAGGTAGCCCAAGTAGCCTGCGTAAGGGTTGGGTTGGCGAAATGTGCCGTAGGCGCGCATGAAACGCCCTGCCAGGATGAACGCTTCCGGACCTGCTTGACGCAAGAATTGGTACGCGCCCAGCGCGACCTCAACCAAACCCGCCGCAAGCAAAGCGCCCACGACCCACCACACATGCCGCCGGCCAAGGACCTGCGTTGCCACCAGATACACGGCGGCAAACTCAGCCCACTTCAGTAGTTCCGGGACTCCTTCGCTCCAAGACCGCGCTTGCAGAAGACTCGCCGCCCCGATCCCGCACAAGATAGCCAGCGGCCACAGCAGGGGAGCGTATCGAAAGACGAGTTCCCGCCGAGCAACTCCCTGAGCCAGCCAGCCGGCGATCACCAACGCAACCAAGAGATCAAGCGCGTTCGCAGATCGCATCGGCAGCGTTAGAAAGTCGCCGAATGGGATAGCTGCGGCAAGTACAACCAATCCCACGCTCGGCTGCACCAAGGTCGCCAGCACGATGCCCGCACTTGAGAGTGCAACTACGCTGAGGGGCAACGGCGCTCGCGCCAATAGCAGGGCAAGCATGCCGAATCCCACCATACTCACGAGTCTGGGGTAATTCAACGTGTCGAGCAGAGGGGCTGCTTCCCGGACGGCGGGCGCTCTACTGATCACTCTGGGCGTCTCCGTGCCTCACGCGCTCCGAGAGAGATGCCTTTCGCTGGAGATTGAGCAGTGCTTCGGACCGAATCTGGCCTGGACTGCCACCATCATTTGACATCATACGGCAAAGCCGGATTGTTGTCAATTAATGTCCCATGATGATATACTAGCGCCCATTCTCAGTCGGGATGAGTTCCCGGCGGCAACCCATGAATAGAGAGGTATGGAATGGCAAAGCGTTCCCAGATGCCGAAGACCTCAGGCTCGAGCTCTGGTAAGTCGGCGGCAGCAGGTGGCAAGCGAGCTGGTTCACCGCTCGTGCTATGGGCCGTCATCGGGGCCGTGGCGGTGATCGTGGTCGGCGTCATCTTACTGCAGGTGCGGTCGATGGACAAGCCTGTGGCTACCAGCGGCCGCGTCACAGAAGGATCCAGTTGGGGGCCGACCGATGCGCCCGTGAAAATCGTGGAGTACTCCGACTTTGGCTGCACCTACTGTCGCGCGTTCGCCCTCAATCAAGGCAAGCAATTGCAGCAGGAGTACGAGAAGACCGGCAAGGTCCGTTTTGATTCGCGGAGCTTCATCATCGAAGGTCCGTCGACCCGTGATGCGGCTAACGCTTCCTTGTGCGCTGCCGAGCAAGGCCGCTATTGGGACTATCACGACGTTCTCTACAATAAGTCGGGGACGGGCCAGCCTCAGGTGGTGTTCGCCAAGGCTGCGCTGAAAGGCTACGGCGCGCAGGTTGGCTTGGACGCCGCCAAGTTCAATGCGTGCGTCGATAAGGGGCAATACCTTCCCGAAGTGCAGAGCCAACACAATGAGGGCGCCGCCCGAGGCGTGAAGGCCACGCCGAGTTTCTTCATCAACGGCAAGAAGATTGAGGGCGCCGCGCCCTACGCGGAGTTCAAGGCCGCGGTCGACGCGGCACTGAAAGCATCTGGCTCCTAGCCACACGTTATCCCACGCGCTAACTCTGCCGAGCGCCGTC
>JALOOE010000061.1 GCA_025454565.1 Anaerolineae bacterium | reverse complement strand
TACAGCTATCTGACGCGTGTGGGCCATAGTTGACATGACTACCGAACCCACCTGGAAACGCTACCTCACCGACTACAACGAAGGCCTCGGCCTCGTCTATGAGCGGTTCGTGCTCAACGACTTCCTGCTCTACCTCAAGGGGCAGTACGGCTTCCAGAGCGTGCTGGAGGCGCCGCTGTTCGGCATGGCGGGGGTGAGCGGGATCAACAGCGCCTGGTTGGCGCGCGTCAAGTGCCCGATCACGCTCGCCGATGACAACGCGGAGCGGCTGACCGGGGTCGAGCGCATCTGGGGCGAGCTTGGGCTGCCCGCGAGTTTCACCCTGGTCGAGGACTGGGCGCGCCTGCCGTTCCAGGACAACAGCTTCGACTTCGCCTGGGATTGGGCCGCGCTCTGGTGGCTGAAGGATCCCGCGGCGCTGCTCCGTGAGCTGGTGCGCTGCTCTCGCAAGCTGATCTTCGTCGCCGTGCCCAACCCGGTGCAGGTCGGCTACCAGTTCCGCAAATACGTCGCCGAACCCGAGTTCGTCAAAGAGATCGACGAGAAGTGGACGGATATCGGGATGATCCGGCGGCAGCTCGAAGGGCTGGGCGTCGAGATCCTGGCGCAGGGCGTGCTCGATGTGCCGCCCTGGCCCGACACGGTGATGCCTGCCAGCGAACTGCTGGGCCGCCTCGGCATCCGCTCGAAGAAGCTCCAGGGCCGCTTCCAGGGCGAAGGCTGGCAGTGGTCGACCATGGACTTCTATCTGGGCCGCCAGCCCGACCTCTACGACCGGGTGGCGAAATACATGTGGCTGGAGCGCCTGGGGATCCCGTGGCAGATCAAGCAGGTGTGGGCGCATCACCGGTGGGTGTTGGGACGCGTACCGACACCATGAGAGACGTTGAACGACCGGCACGGGAGGATAGCCGACCGACCACGGATGGCCAGCGGCCTGCTCACCTTCAACCTTCACCCTTCAACCTTCACAACCCCTGGCTCCAGATCGCCCTGATCGTCGCAGTGGCGGCGTTCTTCCGCCTGTGGCAGATCGGCAGCATCCCGCCCGGTCTGTTCGGCGACGAAGCAACCGACGGCCTGGATGCGCTCGACGTGCTCGCCGGCCGCGGCGCAATCTTCTTCCCCGCCAACTTCGGCCGCGAGGGGCTGCACATGTGGCTCGTGGCCGGCATGTTCCGGCTCATGGGCGTGACGCCGCTGGCGATCCGGCTGCCATCGGCGCTCGCGGGGATCGCGACCGCGCTCGCGACCTATTGGCTGGGGAGAGAGCTCATTGCGGCATATCGCGTCACGGACGAAGGACGAAGGACGAAGGACGAAAAGACCTTCGTCGTCGGTCTTTGGTCTTTCGTCCCGCTCATCGCCGCGCTCTACATCGCCACCTCCTACTGGCACGTCCACTTTTCGCGCTTCGGCATCCGCGGGGTCTTCACGCCGCTGCTCGGCGCGCTGGCGTTCGCAGCGTTCTGGCGCGCGGTGAATCGAGCGAATCAGCGAATCAGCGGATCAGCGAATCAGCGGATCAGCGAATCAGCGAATCAGCGAATGAACGAATCGGCGGATCAGCAAATCGCGATGCGCAATCCGCAATCCGCAATCCGCAATCCGCAATCCGTTTGGTTCGCGCTCAGCGGCCTGTTCCTCGGGCTGGCAACGCATTTCTACACCGCCAGCCGCTTCTATCCGTTCTTTCTCGGCGGCTTTCTAATCTTGCAGGTGGTGATCGCCTATGCGACGGGCCGGCGCGAACAGGCCATCCTGCGGCGCAACTTCCGGGGCATCGTCCTGCTTTTTGTCGTCGCCGCGCTGATCTTCGCACCGCTGGGACTCTACTTCGTCCAGCATCCGGGGAGCTTCACGCAGCGCGCCGCCGAGGTGGCGGCGACCAAGACAGCCAACCCGTGGCTGCGGATGGGCCAGGCGGCGGCGGCGAACGTGCTGCAGTTCTTCGTCCCCGGCCAGGGTGATCCTGAGCAGTTCTACAACCTGCCCCGCCGCGCCGTGTTCGACCCGTTGACCGCGCTCCTGGCGCTGATCGGGATCGGCGTGCTGCTATGGCGCTGGCGGCAGCCGGCCGCGCTTTTCCTGCTGGCATGGTTTCCGGCGCTGCTCCTGCCATCATTCCTGGCCACCGACCGTTGGCCCACCCTGCCGCGCGTGCTGGGGGTGATCCCGGCTGTCTATTTCTACCCGGCGGTGGGGCTGCTCTTCGTGGCTGGACTGTTGGGGAGAGTTCTGAATGGGAGAAAGGGTGAAGGGGAGCAGGGGAGCAGGGGGGAGCGGGAGAAAAGGCGAGCGGGAGGACAGAGTATCTCCCAGTCGCCCGCTCTCCCGCTCTCCATCGCCCTTTGCACTCTCGCCTTGCTCATCCACGCCAGCGCCACCTATCGCGACTACTTCCGCACCTGGGGCCGTTCGCAGGCGACCTTCGACGCGTTCGAGGGGGACATGGCCGCGGCCGCGAGCTGGCTGCGGAACAACGCGCCGGCAGGCCACGTCTATCTCTCGTCCGACATCTACCGTCACCCGACGTTCATGCTGTTGGGCGAGGAAGCGACCGTGCAAACCTACTTCCAGCATCGCGATCCGCATTTGAGCTGGTTTGATGCGCGGTCGGCGCTGCCACTGCCGCCGCCAGGCCAGCCTGCAACCTACCTGCTCGGCTCCAGCGCGGCGATGGCAGCCCAGGCCACGGCGATTCTGGGAGCCGATGCGAAAGCGATAGATCGGGTGCCGGCCTCCGACGGCTCGTCCGCGCTCACGGTGATCGAGCTGCCGAGCGGCGCGCGGCCGTCGACCATAACAGCGGCCACGGCGATCTCGTTCACCGACCAGTTAGCGCTGACCGGCGCTGAACTGATCCGAGGCAACGATGGCGTACTGCGGCTCAACCTGATGTGGCGCACGGCCGGCCCTGATCCCGACGGCTGGCCCGGATACCGGCTGGAGATCGCCGGTCTGCGCCCGAATGGCGATCCGTGGCAGGATGATGTGTCGTTTGATGCCTTCCGTCCGCCGGAGTGGGTGCCGGGTGGCAGCTTCGTCACCTGGCACAAGCTGGATGTCCCCGGCGGAGCGCCGCTGCATGATCTCCGCTTGCGCCTGTTGCGCGCCGGCGACCGCCAGCCCGTGGGCGCGGCGGATGGTTGGCACGTTATCACGTTGGAACGTTGACACGCTCGAACGTTACTTGTCTGGTCTGATGCCGTATGGTACGATCACCGCATGACCAACCCTGTTGAGCCACGCTCCGCCCGAGCCCGAACGCGGCCATCCTGGATGATCCTCGGCGTCTTCGCCCTATTGACGCTCATTCTGACGTGGCCGGTTGCCTCGTTCCTGGGTAGCCGGATCCCCGGCACCGCGACCTGGGCTTTCGATGAGTCTACCTTCGCCTGGAATATCTGGTATTTCAAACACGCCTTGCTCGACCTCCATATCAGCCCGCTGCACACGGAGTTGATCTGGTATCCGCTGGGCATCGACCTGGTCCTGTACACCTTCAACTTTTTCAATGCCATCATCGCCCTGCCGCTGCTCCTGGCGACCAACGTCCCGCTGGCGAGCAACGTCACCGTGCTCATGGCGACGATCCTGAGCGGCTTCGGCGCGTATCTGCTGACGTTGGACGTTGTACGGTGTACGGGGCAGGTTGAAGGTTCCGAGGTGCAGGTTGCAGGTTCCAGGTTGCAGGTTCCACGTATCACGTATCACGTATCACGTATCACGTCCGCCCAACCTTCAACCTTCAACCTTCAACCTTCAACCCTTCACGCCGCCGCCCTCCTCGCCGGCATCATCTACGCGTTCGCCTCAAACCGGGCCATCTATACTGCGCTGGGACATTACAACTTCTCGACAACCCAGTGGCTGCCATTCTATGCACTCTATCTGCTGAAGACGCTGCGCGAGCCGAAACCGAAGAACGCCGTACTGGCCGGATTCTTCCTGGCGCTGGCTGCGCTCACCGACATGACCTTCGCGGCGCTGCTGGCGATGTTCACGCTGATCGTCCTGCTGGTGAGCTGGCGGGAGCTGACCGCGCGCTGGGCTGCCGTGAAGGGCCTGCTGCTGGCCGGCGCGGTGGCCGCGATCATTTGGGCGCCGGTCCTGATCCCGATTGCCCGCGCGTTTGTCACCGGCCATTACGGAGTATCCGGCTGGGGCGAGAGCGTGAAGCTCAGCGCCGATGCCGTGGGCCTGGTGACGCCGACCGATCTGAATCCGCTGGCGAGCGATCGGCGCGCGGGCAGCGATACGTGGCCGGCCGCGCTGCGCGCCGTCGAAGAGGGGAAGGGGCGCTTCGGAGACATCAACACTGTATTCCTGGGGTTCGTCACGCTGGCGCTGGCGGTGATCGGCGCGATCGTGGCGCGTCGGCGCCTGGCCGCGTGGATCTGGACGGCGCTCGTTTTCGGCGTGCTGGCCCTCGGCCCGCTGCT
Source organism: Anaerolineae bacterium (assembly GCA_025454565.1). Taxonomy (GTDB): domain Bacteria; phylum Chloroflexota; class Anaerolineae; order CG2-30-64-16; family CG2-30-64-16; genus JALOOE01. The sequence continues at coordinate 4,044 of JALOOE010000061.1, read as the reverse complement.
CCAGATCGCCGGTCGCTATCGATTCAGTCTCGACAACCTGCTGCCGGAAGGCGTCACGCTGCCGCTGCCGGCGATCCTGCTCCATTTCGTGCCGTTCCTCAACGCCAACCGCGCGCCAAACCGTCACAGCACGATCCTGATGCTGGCGCTGGCGGTGTTGGCGGGGTACGGGGTCGCGTGGCTGGTGGGGAAAGTCAGCAAGTCAGCAAGTCAGCAAATCAGCAAGTCAGCAAGTCAGCAAATCAGCAAGTCAGCAAGTCAGCAAATCGGCAAATCGGCAAATCAGAACTCGGCGGATGGTGAGCGGATCACGTTTCACGTTTCACGTTTCACGTTTCACGTTTCACGTTTCACGCCCCCCCTTGTCTACCTGTCTACCTGTCTGCTCGCCGCCCTCATCATCCTGGAACACCTCGCCGTGCCGCTGCCGACCACCGATGCGGCCACCCCGGAGGTTTACCGGCGCATCGGGGCGGAGCCGGGCGAGTTCGCGGTGATGCAGTTGCCGCTCGGCTGGCGCGACAGTTACGGCGTGCTGGGCAGCGAACAGACCAATCTGCAATACTTCCAGACCGGCCACGGTAAGCCGATGATCGGCGGCAACATCAGCCGTGCGCCGGCCGACAAGATGGGCTACTTCGCGCGTATTCCGCTCTTCAAGGCGTTGACTGACCTGGAGTTGTATCGCGACGTCGATCCGCAGACCGATGCAGCGGCGCGCGCCGGCGCAGGGCCGCTGATGGCGCTCTACGACGTGCGCTATTTCGTCACCACGCCGCCGATCCCCGGCCGCTTTCCGTATCAGGACACCTGGAAACGCACCGAGGATTACGCGCTCGACGTCCTCCCGCTGGAGAAGCCGGCCGTGTGGGAGCAGGACGGCTATCGCGCCTATCGGGTGCTCCAGCCGCCAATCCCATTCCCGTTCCGCGTCGATGTCGGGACGCCGGGCGCGGAGCCCTACTTGGGCGGCGGTTGGGACGTGCGCACGGACGAGCAGCCGTACAGCGCCACCGCGAACTGGGCGACGGACCGCATAGCAGACCTCTACCTGCCGCTCGATGCGCCGAAAGATGCCACGCTGCGCCTCGCCCTCGCGCCGCTGAGCTATCCGGGCGCGCCCGCGCAGAAGCTGAGCATCGTGGTCAACGGCGTGCCGGTGCTGCGCGATCATGCGCTGGCTCCCGGCTGGCAGACGATCGAGGCGAAGCTGCCGGCTGTAGCCACGCGCCGCGGCCCCAATCGCGTGCGCCTGGAGTTCGCCTCGGCTACCAGTCCACGCACCGTATTCCCGGATGCCGCCAGCCGGGCGGTCATCGGCGGCGCCGGCGTCGTCAGCCCGGTCAACCTGGAGGCGCACGGCTTCTCCGAGGCGTACATCAGCGCGTTCGGGGCGGATGGCAGCGAGGTGAAGGCCTCGACCAATCGCCGCGGCTACAACGTCGCCGGGTTCGATCCGCGCAGCGGCAAGCTGCTGGAAACCCGCGGCTTCGATACCGCCGCCAACAGCTACGAGGCCGACGCGCTGGCCGCCTATCTCTCAGACATTCCGCGCGGGCGCATCGTCGCCCTCGCGACAAAAGGGGACGCCACCGCGCATCTGACCCCGGCCGCGATCACCGCGCTGCGCGGCTTGGGATCGCGCGCGGCATCCCCTGCCGACCTGGCGGGACAGTCTCACGCGCTGGTCGGCGTCCAGGGCGCCGCGCCGGGGTCGGCGGCGGAGGAGACCAAGCCCGGCGACGCCTTCGTGCGCGTGGCAGGCGATTTCCGCACCCTGGCCGCGGCGCTGGATTGGGTGGAGCTGGGGCCGTGATGCGTGCAACGTCAAACGGCGAACGTCAAACGTCAAAGAAGGTTTTCACGTTTCACGTTTCACGTTTCACGTTTGTTGACGTACTGCTTGCGCTGATCGTCGCAACGCTCGCCGCCCTCCTCTACCTCCGCACCCTGGCGCCCGGCGTGCTCGGCGGCGACAGCGGCGAGTTCCAGTTCGCAGCGTGGCTCGGCGGCTTCGCGCATCCCACCGGCTACCCGCTCTATCTGCTGCTCGGCTATCTCTGGACACATCTGCTGCCGATTGCCGATGCCGCCTGGCGGATGAACGCGTTTTCGGCGCTGTGGGGCGCGGTCGCGGTCGGCCTGCTCTATCTGCTGGCGCGGCAGATGCTTCAGATGGCGGCGCCAGCAACCGGCTGGCCGATCGCGATCAGCCGGTTGCTGGCGCTCCTGGCGGCCGCGATCTTCGCCGTCACGACCACCTTCTGGTCGCAAGCCGTCGTCGCCGAGGTCTACGCACTCAACGCCGCGCTCATCATCGCGATCCTGCTTGCGCTGGTGACGTGGGCTGCACGCGGTCGCATGCGCGCGCTCTATCTCGCCGCATTCCTGTTCGGGCTGAGCCTGGCCCATCACCGGACGACACTGCTGTGGATACCGGCTATCGCCATGTTCATGTGGGTGATCTGCCGGCCGCAAGACAGCATGCGCGGTCACGAACTGGCTCGGTCGGAGAGCGGCCAGAGCGGGGAGTACGACGCGACACAACGCCTCACCCTGTCACTCCGTCACCTTATCACCCTGTCCCTTCTCGTCCTTGCGCCGCTGCTCCTCTACGTGACCATCCCGCTGACCGCGCCGGCAACGCCCTACGTGCACGTGCAGGTCGGCCCGAACCAGACGTTGGAGCTCTACAAGCCGACGTTGGACGGCTTTCTCAATTACGTGACTGGCCGTGAGTTCGAGTCGGAGTTTCGCTCGCCGATGGGTGCGCTCGGCCGGGTGCTGCCGGGTCTGCGGCTGTTGGCGGCTGAGGTCACGTGGCCTGGGGTGGTGCTGGGCGTGCTCGGGCTCATCTGGCTGGCGCGGCGCTCGCGCCCGCTGTTAGTGCTGACCGGCCTGGGCTTTCTGACGCTCTTCATCTTCAACCTGTTCTATGGCATAGGCGACATCGCGGTCTACTACATCCCGCTCTACGCGCTCTGGGCGCTGTGGATTGCTTGCGGCGTAGGGGGGATCATCGCGGCAGTGAGGCGAGGGTTAAGTAGGACCGAGGACGGAGGACGGAAGACGGGGGACGGACGGCCATTGCCTGGTTCCGTATCACCTGGTCACCTGGTCACCCTGTCACTCTGCCTCCTCGCCTTGCTCCTTCCGCTCTACCTGCTGCTGACCAATTTCGTGCCGGTCGATCAGAGCCGCAACACCGCTGCGCGCGATTTTTGGGAGGCGACGCTTGCCCAGCCGATCCCGCAGAATGCCATCCTCGTGACGAATGACCGCGATGAGATGATGCCGCTGTGGTACATGCAGTATGTGGAGGGCCAGCGCCCCGACCTGACCGGCCTCTTCCCGCTGATCCAGCCGACGCCGGATTGGGCCGATGTGGGCGCGTCGACCGATGCGGCGCTGCGCAGCGGCCGGCCGGTGCTGCTCATCAAGGAGATGCCAGGGCTGGATATCAAGTTCAAGCTGATGCCCGAGGGCAAGCTGGTGAGCGTGCTGGGCCCGGCGGTGAGCGGACAACCCGCTCGACCCGCGGAGGCGCGTTTCGGGGAGGCAATTCGACTACTCGGCTACGACATCCGCCCGGCGACGCTGGCGCCCGGCGACACGGTGACGGTTTCGCTGCACTGGCAACCGCTGCGCCCGCTCGATGCGGACTACACCACCTTCGCCCACCTGGTGAACGCCGACGGCCGCGTCATCGGGGCCAGCGATCACCGGCCCGGCGGCGTCTACTACCCGACCAGCCTGTGGAAGCCGGGCGAGACGCTGGTCGATGCGCACACGCTCACCCTGGCGTCCGATCTCGGCCGGCCGCCTTACGCGCTCGAAGTGGGACTGTATACCGGCGAGAAAGCGCTGCGTCACCTCGGCCAGCCGCAGCAAGTGGGGATGATCGGGGGCGCCCGTCCACCCGCCGCCAGCCCCGCTAACCTGGCCCAGCGGCTCGATGCGGCATTCGGCGGTCAGATCGCACTGGCTGGCTACGAGACCGCTGTGGAGGCCGACCGCCTGGCGCTGAAGCTCCATTGGCAGGCG
>JALOOE010000677.1 GCA_025454565.1 Anaerolineae bacterium | reverse complement strand
CGCGCCATCCCCAGGATCGCCGACGCCTCATCCGCGGTGCCGTACGCGTCGGGACGGTCGGCGTACTTAGGCACGCGCTCGCGCCCCAACACGCCCGTGTAGCCATCGTCGCCAGTGCCGGTATACCATTTCTTGTCCATATGGCCTCAGGGGAATCAGCGAATCAACGAATCAACGAATCGCGAGCACGCCATTCGCTCATTCGCCATTCGCACGCCATTCGCAATTCTTCACTGCACGCCCACGCCCAGCTTGTACACGAGCTGCCCGCCCAGCCAGCTCTCCAGCAGGATCAGGCCCACGCCGAGCAGCAGGAGCGCCAGGTAGCCCCACTGATGTGTGCGCTCCGCCAGAAGCTGCTTGTCCTTCAGCGGCCAATAGAGCGCCAACCCGAACACGATGATCAGGGCGATGCCCACACTGATGTGCGAATTGATCGTATCGCGCACGACCGGCAGATCCGGTGCGCGGCTTTGATCGATCATCCCGGTGACACCAGCGATCAGCGCGCCGATCCAGCCGAGGAAGATGAGCAAGCGGCCAGCCCAGAACCAGCGTTCTCCCGCTCCCCCACGGACGAAGCTCACGGCCACGAACGCCACTCCCACCAGCGAGAGCGCAATGGGGAAATGGACGAAACGCGGGTGGAAGGGAAAAAGAAAATCCATCGCTCCAAATCATCCCGAAAACATCGCCAGCGTCTGCAACGGCCGGCCATAGTTGGCCGCAACCAGTCGCTCGGCGAAGTGCTTGCCGCGCGGCATCCCGCAGGAACGCATCTCATGCGCGACAACTGGCACCGGATAAAACACTCGGCGGTGCTCGGCCTGCCACCGCTGACGCCGATCCCATGTCAAGATGGCGTAGGCCGCACGCTGATCGCCGTCCATCGGCAGCCCGGCGCTGGCGACATCGACGAGCAGCCGTCCCTGCCAGCGGCGAACGTAGGGTGCGTGCAGATGGCCGAAGGCCAACGCCTGCCACTCCGGCTCACGGCTGTCCTCGCCCAGAAGCAGCTCGTTCAGATCTTCCTCCGCCAAGTGCGGCGGGATCGGGCGCTCCAGATCGAACGGATTGGCGTGGACGACGAGCAGATCGGCGCCCGGATCAGGCGAGACACGGCAAGAAAATGGCAGATCCGCCAGGAAATCGACTCGCTCCGAGCCCAGATGCTCGGTCATCCACGCGAGATGGGCGGCGAACCGGTCGTCATCCTTGCCGGATGGCGTCTCTCCCGCACGATGGCGAAAGAACTTATCCGTGTTGCCCTGGACGACCGTCGTCGCGACCTCTCGCACCCGATCCACGACGTGCGCCGGCCATGGCCCCGACCAGACCAGGTCGCCGGCGACGATGATCTGATCGACGGCGCCCTGCTGGCGCAGATCGTCGAACACGGCATCAAGCGCAACCAGATTGCCGTGAATATCGGAAAGGAGAGCGATCCTCATTGACGTCACTCCTCGTATGTTATTTCCCGATGTTCAGCTTCGGATTACGGCTGCGCCGACCGCCTTTGGGCCGGCATGTGCAGCAAAAGCCGGCCCCGCCTCGACCGCGATAATCTCAGCCGGGTTCAAGCTTACAAGTTGGGAAAGATAGGACACCAGATCGTTCGCGACCTCGCACCCGCGCGTGTAGGCTGTCCCAACGGTCTCGATCGGGAGGCGGGAACGAAGCTCTTCTTCGATGCGTTGGAGCGCCCCGCGCGTCGAGCGGGCCACTCCCAGCAAGCGGAACTCACCGTCGCTCATTTCGATGATCGGCTTCACGCGCAGTGCGGATGCCACCCGCTCGATCACCGGCATCAGCCGATCGAGCCGGCCGCCACGACGCACCCACTCCAGAGTGTCGAGCGCAAACAGGATCGATGTGCGCGCCCGTACATCCTCCATCGTGGCCTGGATCAGCTCGGCGCTGCGACCGGCCAGGGCCTCGCGTGCCGCCACCAACACCTGCAAGCCCATTCCCAGCGAAAAGGAGCCGGTGTCGATCACCCGCACGCGTTCGCCGAACTCCTGAGCTGCAGCCCAGGCTGCATTGAACGTGCCGCTGTGGCGCGCCGGCAGCGTCAGGCAGACCACGTCGTGCCCGGCCGCGGTCAACTTCTCGAAGATCTCATAGAACGCACCCGGCGGCGGCGATGACGTGCCCGGCGCCAGAGACGACTGATCCGCGCGTCTCCAGAATTCTTCGTTGGTCAACTCCGAGCTGGGGATCATCTCCTGGCCGAATCGCACATAGACCGGAACGACGACGATCCCGTATTGGGCCACGATCATTGGCGGCAAATCGCAACCGCTATCGGCGACGATGCGGACGCTATTCATGAGGCCTCCTCGAACACGAATAACACCATTATACCATTTCAGGCAGTAGGCAGTAAGCGCAATCACGAACCGCGATCTCTTTCCCAAAATCAGCAGGCGTGGTAGAATAGTGATGCCAGCCAAATGGCGAGCTCCCCACATCGAGGACGATGCCGCATGAACCATATCGAGTTCACTCGCCAATCTCCCGACAAGCTTCAATTCTACTTTCAGGGTTGGGAACCCGAAGCCTCGCCGCGGGCCGTTGTCTGCCTGGTGCATGGCCTGGGCGAGCATACCGGCCGTTATGCACATGTGGCCGCGGCGCTGAACGACGCCGGCTATGCCGTGCTCGGCTGCGACTTGCGCGGGCATGGCAAGACGCAGGGGTTGCGCGGTCACACACCGAGCTACGACACGTTGCTGGATGACATCAGCCGCCTGCTGGATGAGGCGACGCTGCGCTATCCCGGTAAAGCCAGGTTCATTTACGGTCACAGCCTGGGCGGCAATCTGGTGCTGAATTACGCGCTTCGGCGCAAACCGCCACTTGCAGGTGTCGTCTCCACCAGCCCAGCCATCCGCGTGGCGAATCCTTTGCCCGCCACACAGTTGGCCCTGGCGAAAGTGATGAACAGGCTGCAACCCACCATGCAGATGCCGAACGGCCTGGCGCTCGACGGTTTAGCGCGTGATCCTGAGGTCATTCGTGCTTATACGAGCGACCCGCTCGTTCACAACAAGATCTCTGTGCGGTTAGCGGTTGAGATGCTCCAGGCCGGCGAGTGGGCGCTGGCGCACGCGGCCGAGTTCCCCCTGCCGCTGCTGCTCGTCCACGGCAGCGCCGACCAACTTACCTCGGCGGTCGCGACGCAGGAGTTCGCCGGCAAAGTGCGCGGCGACTGCACACTGAAGATTTGGGACGGGTTCTATCATGAGACGCACAACGAGCCGGAGAAGGCGGAAGTGCTGGGGTTCATGCTAACATGGATCGAATCGCATGTGCCGGTGTGAATCCAGGAAAAAGGAGCGGCCAAATTGAGACAAGTGATGATCTATCCTGGCGAAGATGGGTATTGGGTGGCCGAATGTCCTAGCCTGCCGGGCTGTGTCAGCCAAGGCGCTACTCGTATGGAAGCGATCGCTAACGTTCGTGAAGCTATTCAAGCATATATCAGCACATTGGAAGACGACCTACTTCCTATACCTGAAGAACGGTTTGAGGCTATAGTAGTGGCCGTATGAGTAGGTCGCCTCGCATCTCAGGGCGCGAATGCGTCTATGCGCTATCCAGGGCCGGCTTCTATCGCAAGCGGCAGACTGGCAGCCACATCGTGCTGCGGCGCGACGATCCGTTCTGTCAGGTTGTTGTGCCTGATCATCAGGAGCTTGACCGCGGCACATTGCACGCGATTATTCGAGCCACAGGCCTGAGCCTTGACGAGTTCATTAGCCTGCTATAGTCGATCCTACACGATGAGGTGACACCCAAAATGTCAGATTTGCTAATCACCCACGGCCAGGTTTTCACGCTGGGCCGCCAAAACGAACTGATCTCCGACGGCGCAATCTACGTCGAAGGCGACACGATTGCTGAGGTCGGCGCGACCGCCGCGCTGGCCGCGAAATATCCGACCGCCGAGCGGCTGGATGCTGCGGGCAAGCTCATCCTGCCGGGCTCGATCTGCGGGCACACGCATTTCTACGGCGCATTCGCGCGCGGCATGGCAATCCCGGGCGCGCCGGCGACGAATTTCGTCGAGATACTGGAGCGGCTCTGGTGGAAGCTGGATCGGGCGCTGCTGTGGGACGACATCCGCGCCAGCGCGCTCATCTGCCTGGTGGATGCGATCCGGCACGGCTGCACGACGCTGATCGACCACCACGCCAGCCCGAATGTCATCGACGGCAGCCTGGACATCATCGCCGATGCGGTGAAGGAGACGGGGCTGCGCGCCAGCCTGTGCTATGAGGTGACCGACCGCAACGGCATGGCCGGCGCGGCCGCCGGGATCAGCGAGAACGTGCGCTTCATCAAGCGCTGCCTGAGCCAGCCGGACCCGCAGTTGGCCGCTTCCTTCGGCCTGCACGCCGCGCTGACCCTCTCCGATCAGACGTTGGAAGCCAGCGCGCGGGCCGTCGAAGGGCTCGCGGCGCGCACCGGCTTCCACATCCACGTGGCCGAGGACAAGGCCGACGAGGATCAAAGCCTGCGCAAATACAACCTGCGCGTGGTCGAGCGGCTGCGAAACTTCGGCATCCTGGGTCCGCGGTCTATCGCCGTCCATTGCGTGCACCTGGACGAGTACGAGAAGGACATGCTGAAAGAGAGCGGCACGTGGGTGAC
>JALOOE010000060.1 GCA_025454565.1 Anaerolineae bacterium | reverse complement strand
GCTGGCGCTGTATGTGTTGATGCTCTGGTTGTGGCGGGTGCGAGACGAAAGACGAAAGACCAACGACCGAGGACCGATTTCCGTCCGACGCTTTTCGTCCTTCGTCCTTCGTCCTTCGTCCTTCGTCATCATCGCGTTCGCCCTCGGCCTGGGTCTGAGCGCGGCGTTCTTCATCCCCGCACTGATCGAGCAACGCTACATCAACCAGACGCAGTGGTTCGGGAAATATTACGACCCGTTCCAGCACTTCGTCCACTTCTTCCAGCTCTTCAACCCAACCTGGGGCTTTGGGATCAGCCAGCCAGGGCCGGATGACATCGCGCAGGGCGCGATGAGCTATCAGTTAGGCGCCGTAGCAACGTTGTTTTCGGTGATTGCGTTGGTTCTCTCTGGCAGGCAGACGGCCGTTCGCCGCCGCGAGATCTGGTTCTGGGGCGCATGGGCGGCTGTGAGCGTTTTTCTGACGCTGGACGTGTCGGCCTTCGCCTGGCGATACATCCCCATCGTGCGCTTCGCCCAGTTCCCCTGGCGCTATCTGATGCTCGCGATTCTGCCGTTGAGCATTCTACCGGGGACGCTGATAGCGAATAGCGAATGGCGAATAGCGAATAGCGAACAACACACGGCGGACGCGATAAGCAATGACATTCCGGCGATTCACACTTCGAGACGCGCAATCGGCAATCACCTCTGGCCCGCCATCATGCTCGCGCTGCTGCTGCTCCTCAGCAGTGCGGCGTACTTTAGGGTGGAAATGCGGGAGCCAACAAAGGAACAAGGGCCGGTGTCGATGGCCGCGCTGATGCGTTTCCAGCGCACAAGCGACGAAATGACCGGAGTCACGTCATGGGTCGATCCCACGCGCATCCCCAACTGGTCGCCGTTGGCCGACGAATGGGAAGCCGGGCGCACTGTGGCCACGCGCGCTGACTACAGTCGCATCCCCCAGAACAAAACGCTGGCGGTCAACGCCGAGGGGATGGGCAGCCAACATGATCAGGTCTGGTACTACGCCGAAGGGCCGGATCAGACGATCACCTTCAACCGCTTCTGGTATCCCGGCTGGAACGCGTACTTGCTGGATGACAAGAACGGCAAACCGATCCAGCGTCTGGAGGTGCGCCGCGAGGAGGGCCCACTGGCGCGCGTCGTCGTGCCCGTGGCGCCCGGCCAGGGCTACATCTTGCTCCGCTTCGAGGATACCCCGTTGCGCGCCGTCGCCAAAGCGATCACGCTCGGCACGCTGGCGCTGATGGCGCTCTTGCTTGTGCTGTCTGTGCTGCGTCGACGAACCCGTCGCAAAAACGCTTGACAACACACATCGTAGCTCGTAGAATCGCAGTAACGGATATTCGACCGTCCACCGGCTATCGTCCATCGTCCGAAAAGGAGGTCATCCCATGAAGCCTTTGCGCAAAAACGTCGCCCTGGCTGTCGACGGCGGAGGTATCCGCGGCGTGATCGTCACCCGCGCCTTGACTATCCTGGAAGCGCACCTGGGCCGGCCCGTGAACAGCGTGTTCCGCCTCTCGGCCGGCACCTCCACCGGCTCGATCATCTCGGCCGGCATCGGCGCCGGGCTGACCGCGCCGCAGATGCATGAGTTGTACGTCTCGTTGGGCGATGTCATCTTCAAAAAGAACCTGCAAAGCGAACTCTGGCTCTTCTTCAAATATCGCTATCCACACGGCCCGTTGGAGGAAGCGCTGAAGAAACACATCGGCGAGGGCGTGATGGGCGACTTCTGGTCGGCCAGCCCGCCGACCGACGTGGTTATCACCGCGTTCGACCTGGTGGACAACCGCACGCGCTTCATCAAGCCCTGGAAAGAGGAATACGCCGACTGGCCCATCACCAAAGCGGTGCTGGCATCTTCTTCCGTGCCCACCTTCTTCCCGCCGGTCGATGGCCGGTACGTGGATGGCGGCGTGGGCGCCTATGCTAACCCCTGCTATATCGCCGCCTACGAAGCGATCCACTGCCTGGGCTGGGATCCGGCGGAGACGACGCTGATCAGCTTTGGTACGGGGACCATCAAGAGCGGACTGAAGCCGGGCGAGGCGACCGATTTCTGGCCGTGGGAATGGCTCGATCCGGTGCTGGGCGCCTTCCTGCAATCCGCTTACGAGGAACAGGTGCAGGTGGTCGGCACGCTCTTCCCAACGCTCGATTTCCGCCGCTTCCAGGTGACGCTGAACGAGAGCATCGGCATGGACGCGGCCGACCGGATCCCGCGGCTGATCGAATATGGCGACGAGATGGGGCAAAAGGTGCTGAACGACGACACCGAGCCGATCCCCAGCTTCCGCGCCGTGCGCATGCCGGAGTAGACACAATGAGCATGAGCGATGTTTCTCGTAACCTGTGGCGCGGCGACGCCATCCGCCTGACGGCCATTGCGAAGGACGACTATCCGGCGCTAGCGCGCTGGTATCAGGACGCCGGCTTCCTGCGCCTGTGGAACGCCGATCCGGCCAGGCCGCAGACCGAGGCCGAGATCGGCAAGTGGCTGGAGGAAGAGGCGAAGAAGCAGAACGCCTTCCATTTTGCCATCCGGCCGTTGGCGGGTGACGAGCTGCTCGGCTTGCTGGAACTGGATGGCATCCTCTGGAACCAGGGCTGCGGCTGGATCGCCATCGGCTTCGGAAACCGGGAGCACTGGGGCAAGGGCTATGGTGGCGAGGCGCTGCGCCTGCTGCTCGACTACGCTTTCGGCGAGCTGAATCTGCACCGCGTCCAACTCACCGTCTTCGCCTACAACGAGCGCGCCATCGCGCTGTACGAGAAGCTCGGCTTCGTGCGCGAAGGAGTCTACCGCGAGTTTCTGCTGCGCGATGGCGTCCGCTACGACATGTATCTGTACGGCCTGCTGCGCCGCGAGTGGGAGGCATCCGCCCCGACTTGATGTAGCGGCGGGGCTTGTCCCCGCCATGAACGGGCGATGCCGCAAGGGCCGCCGCCACGAAATGGCGCAACTGCCTATTTGGCGACCAACTCCGTCACTACCTCGTCGAGTTCGCGCGTCCGGCCGCGCGTGGTGGCTGCGGCGAACCGCTCGGTGGGCAGATCCGCTTCGATCTTGGCCAGGCCTTACTCCACCTTCTGTTTAGTAGCGTATTCGGTAGCCTTCCATGCCAGGAGGAAGGCGTACACCTCTACCGCCCCCATTTTTCGATTTCTACATAATCACCTTCGCGGTGCAAAGCCATACGCATCCCCATCTGGTACCCCTCGGCACCAACCAGTCTTTGCCGATGACGCGCTGCAAATCAGCGAGGGTGTTGTGAAGCTGCGCGCAGTCGCGCACGATCCAGATCGGTTCGTAACAATGTGGTCCGCGCCTCGCGACCATGCGCCCGGCCCGCGACTGCGAGATAGGCGAACAGCGCCAGCGTCTTGCGGCGCGATGGCGTGAACGCGACCATCGCGCGTACTGCGAGGCATCCCGATTAGACACAGTGTCAGGCGGAGCATGGCGCCTCTTTGCCTCGCTACTATGTACCTCGATTTCCACCCCAGGATTCCAAGTGTGAGCAATTTCACTCCGTAGCTGTGAAATATTCCATAGCCAGGAACGAGTCAGATGCGCAATGATTGGCGTAGACGTGGCTCGCTCAGGGAGGGGAGAAGTCGCCCACGATGTCGCAAGGTAATGATGCCGCGTGATGCGTCGGTAGAACGCATCCGATGTGGCATGCGCTTACCTGAGGCCAACAACGCGATGCAGCGACAGTGACGAGCGACGCCGCGCCATGCATGGAGGGCCTCACGATGAAAGCTCTTTCCCAGGCATTGGCGGTCATGCTGCTGACGGGTTATCTGACCGGCGTCATTGGCGCCTCCGGCAATGCCGCAGCCGATACGAGGCAACCTGCTATCGGGTCATTGCCGTCCCAGGCGACAGCGCGGACGGAAGTCTCGCCGGCGTTTTCCTGCCGGACTCCGGCGGACGAACAGATGGCGGCGACCTGCGCCGCGCTCGAACGCCAGATATTGGACGCCACCGTGTATCTGCGCTTCACACTCGACTGCCCGGCATCCGGGGAAGTCTTCCATCTCTCGTCTCGCGCCACAGTGATGGATGAGCGAACGGTGTTGACTCATGACCATTTCAAGGATGTGGATGAGCCAGGATGTGTGATCATCGCGCTGGAGGTCTTCTCGGGACGCGGGAAGGCGTTGGTCAAGCACCAGGATCGTGCGCAGGTGGACCAAATGCTCCGGCGGCTGAGACCTGACTCGCATGGCAGTCGCTTTCAGGCACGGAAGGTCGTGTTCTCGCAACCGTTGTTCAGCGGTCTCACGCCCGCGGTCTTCGAGAGCTTCGCGGCCCTGCCGACAGATATCGCGTTGACCGAGTGGGGCGAGGTAGCGGAGATCAATGGCGAGCCCTTCCCCAGGGAGACGCGCATCCAGTGGGTGCGACCGCTGTATACGGAGGTGCAAGCACAGGCGTTTGGTCTGGTACTCGATCAAGCGGTGTATCACGGCGCTTCGGGCGGCGGTGTGTTCCGCTACGCGGCGGGTCAGATCGTTCACATCGGCAACGTTTGGGGGACGTGGGAGGAGGATCATCGCAGCCTGGTGGCGCTCAACCGCGCGGAGGTGCTGCGATAGCGGTCTCGTCCCGCTGGATGCCGGTTTCCGGCTTTTATCCTACCAGCTCCGCCACGACCTCATCCAACTCACGCGCCCGGCCGCGGGCGACGGCGGCCGAGAACCGCTCCGCAGGCAGTTCCGCCTCGAGCTCCGCCAGCAGCCGAGCCATGGGTTGACGCACCCGGTGCGCCGTGGCGGAGTGGGCGACGGCAAAGGCCAGCAGCTCGACGGCTCGTAGGACGTCTCCTTCCAGGGCGTAGATCTGCGCCAGGGTGGCAACCGCTTCGATCCGGTCATGCACCCAGTAGACCGGGCAGCGCAAGGCCTGCCGTTGATAGTCCTTCGCCGCGGCCAATTGGCCTTGCGCCAGCACCGCACGGCCCGCGCCGGCCAGTGCGATCGGGGTGTGATAGTCGCGCACCATGCCCATGTGTTCGATGAAGGCAAGAGACTGGCGATACGGCTCGGCTGCCCGCGCCGGCCGGCCCAATTCCAGTTCCAGCCGGCCCAGTCCTTCGAGACAGAAGCACACCAGTCCGTTGCGGTCAATGGCGCGGGCGATCGCCAGGCCGCGCCGGAAGTGCTCGCGTGCCTGACCGACTTCGCCGGTCGCCGCCTCAATCTCGGCCAAGTGCGCCAGCCCTGTGCTGATGCCCTCGCGATCTCCCCGCGTCTGCCAATCCTCCAGAGCCGTCTGCACATGCCAACGAGCCTCGCCATAATCGCCTTGCAGATACAAGATGAACCCATTCCACATCAACGGCAGCATCGCTTTGGTTCCGTCCGCGACAAAATATGCCGCCGCCTGCTCGGTCAGGCGCAACGCCTCGGTCCAGCGGCCGAGTCGAGGGAGAGCATAGCTGCGCTGCAAGTTGACCGAATTCTGCCATCTCGGCAGCGTCACCTCCGGTCGAGCCAGCCAGCGCCGCGCCTCCGCCGTATCCAGATAGTCCGACACTTCGAGTAGAAGCCGATCGGCCCCGGCCGGGTCGCCCAGGTGGGAGATAGCCATCGCCCGGCAGATGCGCAGAAAGACGAAGATGGCTTGCCAAAGCGCACACCGTTCCGCCCGCTCCAGGAACGCCAGGCCAGCGTCGGCCGCCACCAGCACATCGGCAAACTGATCCAACGACACCAACTTGCTGGCCTTGCCCCAGCACACATGGGCCAGCATCAGCGCCGTCTTGGGCGCCCTGTCGGTGTACTGCTCCTGCTCCCAGGCTTTCTGCAGCCTCGGGAAGGTGGCGTCGAGGAAGTGAAGCAAAGGGCGGTAGCGCCCCAGCAATTCGTTCAAACCGGCAAAAGGCAATAGCTGACGAAGGCGTTCTGCATCGCGTTGCTCGACCACGGTCAACCAGGCAACCTCCAAATTGCTGAGTTCGGGCATCAGGTCTCGCCAATCGCTCTTGGTCGCCGGCTGGAACGTCCGCTCGTAGGGCGCGGCCAGGGCGGCGAAGTAGGCCGCGTGCCGGTGACGCACTTGATCGGATGTCTCGCCGGTCTGACGCTCGTGCTCGGCTGCCAGCCTCTCGGCGCAGTACTGGCGCACCAACTCATGCAGATCGTAGCGGCCGTCCGGCCCGGCCCGCAGCCACGACTTGTCGGCCAAGCCGGCCAGGTCGCGCACGGTCGCGCCAGCCACCGCCTCGGTTGCCTCCGCCGTGCAGCCCCCGCGGAATACCGCGAGCTGGCGCAGGATGCTCCGCTCATGCGGGGTCAGCAGCCGCCACGAGTGATCGAACGCGGCCCTCATGCTGCGATGGCGGGCAGGCACATCGCGATGGGTGGTGGCGAGCAGGTCGAGGCCGGCCTCCAGTCGGCGAGCGATCTCGGCCAGCGGCAGGGCGCGCACCCACGGCGCGGTCAACTCGATGGCCAGCGGCAGGCCATCCACCAGCCGGCAGATGCGGACAATCAGCAGGGCTGCGTCGACGTTGGGTTGCAGGTCGGGCCGGACGCGCCGCGCACAGTGGAGAAAAAGCTGCGTCGCGGCGTGCGCTTCCAGGTCAAGCGACACGGGCGTGGACTCGGCCATGGGGGCGGTCTCGTCGTCGGTCATTGCGAGGAACGGTTGTTGCGACGAAGCAATCTCATCTTGAGCTTGGGATTGCTTCAGCGCAAACCCCGCGCCTCGCAATGACTCGGTTTGGGGGTCGGGTGGCAGCGCCAGCCCGCTCAGCGGCAGCAGCCATTCGTCTCGCAGGTCCAACCGCTCGCGGGAGGTCACCAACAGCTTCACCTCTGGCGCAGCCCGCAACAACTCCGCCAACAGCCCCGCTCCATCCTGCGCCTCCACTCTCTCTTCTCCGGTCTCTCGTCTCTCCTCTCCCGTCTCCGTTCTACTCAGCAATTGCTCGAAGTTATCCAGCACCAACAACACGCGCCGGTCGGCCAAGTGCTCGCAGAGTTGGCGCTGCGGCGTCATACTGCCGCGTGGGGGCAGATCGAGGGCCCGCAGAATCTCGGAAGGCACGAGATCAGGCGTGGCGACGCCGGCCAAAGAGACGAAGCCGATGCCGGCGGGGAAGCGGGCCGGCTCGCCGGCGAGCGCCGCGGCCGCTCGCCGCGCCAGGCTGGTCTTGCCCACGCCGCCGGGCCCGAGCACGGTAAGCAGACGGCAGGCAGGATCGGCCAGGCGCGTTGTGATCAGGGCCAACTCGGCTTCGCGACCGAAGAAGGCAGCGGCTGGGCTCGGCGGGGTGTGCGCCGGAGCGACAGAGTGGAAGTGAGGGGGTGGTGCAGCATCGCCCCCGGCCGGCGTGCGCTGGGTGAGCAATCCCGCCTTGATGCGTTCGTAGAGGGCCGCAGTCTCAGGCTCGGGCGGGATATCCAGCTCCTTGCGCAGCGCATCCTGACAGGCGGTGTACTGCCGGAGCGCGGCGCGGCGGTCGCCGGCCGCAACGTACAGACGCATCAGGCAACGGTGGGCCGGTTCGCACAGCGGGTCGAGGTTCAGCCAGCGCCGGGCGTGCGGCAGGCCGTGATCAGGTTCGTCTCGACTGGCGTAGGCTTCAGCCAGCGTTTCCAGCGCCTCAGCAAGTTCTAGACGGAAGGTCTCGGTCTGGCAGGTCTGCCAGGCGTCGAAGTCAGCCGCGTCCTTCAGCGTGAAACCGGCCAGGAAGTCGCCGCGATAGAGGTCGGCGGCGCGGTTCAGTGCAGCCAGGCAATCGGGGCATGCTTGTCCACAGGGGTGGTTGTGGCGGACAACGGCTGCCAGGCTGGCTCGAAAGGAGCGCACGTCCAGGAGCAAGCCGGGCGCGTCAGGCAGCGCAATCTGATCGCCTTCGGTCGCCAGCCACTCGGCGCCGATCGCCTGACGCAGATCGACCAGCGCGCGACGCAGGCCGGCGTGGGCCGCGACCTCGTCGGCTTCGGGCCAGAACAGGGTTGCCAGCAAAGCCCGCCCATGCGCACCAGGAAATGCGGCCAGATAGGCCAGCAGCGCCAACGACTTGCGCCGCTCGACGGTCACCGCCGCGCCATCGCGCTCGATGCGTGGAGTCCCAAAGAGATAGAGCGCCAGGTGGGACATGACGCCTCCTTGCTGCACTATTATACACCCAATCTTGACTGATCGCGCCAGCGAATCTGCAATTCAGGGTCAGGTATTGAAAGACAGGGATCGCAAGTGCGACGAGTTCATTGCATGGCTCCTGCCCGCTGATCCCCGCCTCCTGACCCCTGACTCCTGACTCCTGTTCTGCAACGTTCCTACACCGCCCTCGCACCGCTCCCCGCATCGCAGTCGCACCAACTCAGCACCGGCGGCCGGCTAATCTGGAAGCGAAGGTTGAAGCCAACCCAACCATCCGGAGAGGCAGGCTAGGGCATGAAACAGCTCATCAACAAGCAGGCTAGGGCATGAAACAGCTCATCAACAAGGTTACCAGGGCAATCATGATCGTCTTCGCCGGTCTGCTGATCGCCACATCGTTTCCCGTCCGCGATCACACCATCCACAGTGCGGCCGCGCCTCGGCCGGGTGTCGAGGTGGGGCAAGCGGTCACACCGGCCGCTCCGGCGCCCAAGGTCTTCTTCGAGCCGACGCGCGTGGCCCCTTCCGGCGCGCAGTCGTTCGCGGTCATCCTGTGTAAGTTCGCCGGCGCAGGTGAGACGTGGCTGGAGGCCGCTGACTTCGAGAAGCTGCTGTACGGCGAGGGCGGCGTGGATGCCTACTGGCGCGAGGCATCCTACGGCCGCATCAATCTGGCAGGGAGCAAAGTCGTGGGTTGGTACACGCTGCCGCAGCCGGCGGCGGCGTATCGCACTGAAGACGGCTCGGACGTCGATCTGTATCGTCTGGCCACCGAC
>JALOOE010000059.1 GCA_025454565.1 Anaerolineae bacterium | reverse complement strand
CGGGCGGACATCCATATTCAGCAAGTGTCCCCAGCGCTGGGTCGCGCTGGCGAACTCGCGCGCCATCAGCCCGCACCCGATGACGCCGAAGCGGATGATAGAAGCCGTCATGCGAACCTCACTTCTGGACGTAGCCCACGCTGTCCGGTGGATATACCTATGCACGACTTCAAGCGAGCCAACAGCATAAGCGCTCAATGATCAGTTGCGAGTGAACCGTATCATACTTCCGTTTATCTGTCAAGACCGATCTCGGATGTGCGATCTCGTACATAACTTCATGAACGACAAGCTTGACAATCCTATGGACTGTGCTATAATTTCACTCGAAAGTTAGGAGTGACCGTTTTTTTTCTCCTTACTCGCCGGTTTACGCGCAAGTGAAATGTCGTGCTCATGTGCAAGGAAACCGGATACTTGTTCCTTGAAAACGACCCTAGTGCGGCTTCTGTCGTGGAAGGCATCTGAAAAACACCGCGCGACCCAAAGGTTCGGCTACATTGCCGTGAGATGCCTGCCCCCCGGCGCAGATGAGGAGATGATATGGAAACAGAACGCATCCAGCTCAAGGGCGTCAGGTTGTCGCTGGCCGATCTGGTCGGAGTTGAGTACGTCACGGCGTTGTGCGAAGCCAGGGCGTTTTTCGAGGGTGGTGATCGCGCCGACTACCGTGCCATCGGAGAAGAGCAGGTGGACTTCTTCCCGGCGGAGTACGCGGCGCGCCTCGACAGCCTCCTGCCGGACGTTGGCCAACGCGTCGTGCCGGGCTACGCTGCATCCTCACCCGGCGCGGCCAACGTGCCGGTCAATAAGGCCACCAGGCTGGAGATGTGCCCGATCGGCGGCATGGGTTTCTACCGCATGGGCGAAGACGGCCGGCTCTATCTCATCACCAAGTCGGAACACTACCACGCCCCACTGGGTCACGACTTCCCCGGCTATCGCTTGCTGCAGCACGCGGCGCGGCTCGGCATCACCAACGCCACGCACAACAATACCCGCGGCCACATCACCCGCTTGCTGGAGCGCGAGCTGGTGCGCGTGGCCAACGGCCTGCCCAAGGGCGATCAGGCGGCGCTCGATCGCATCTGCGCTTCCGACGCGCCGCACGTGCTCAACCGCATCACCAATCTCGAAACGGGCAGTCTCGCCGTCGAAGCGGCGCTGAAGGCGATGCTGTGTCGTTTCTACCGGCCCGAAGACCACCTACCTGCGCCCAAGTTCGCAGATCGCACGCCGGTTTTCCTGGTCGTCGCAGATCAGGAGGGCGGTCGCAAAGCCAACTACCACGGCACGACGATGATGACCCAGATCATGCGCGACATGTGGCCGGAACTGGGCGCCAAGCTGGCCGAGAACGGCGCCTATATCGTGCGGCCAGTCAAGATCAACGATATTGCCGACTTCGAGGCCACTTTGACGCAGTGGGACGTCGCACCATATAAAGTGGCCGGCTTCTTCCACGAGATCGTGCTCATGAACTACGGGGCCATCCGCTTGCTTCCTGAGTATCTGCGCGCCGCGTACGACCTCTGCCGCCGACACGATGTGCCGATCCTGGTGGATGAGATCCAGTCGTGCATGTGGTCGCCCGAGCTTTTCATGTTTCGCGAGTACGGCCTCAGCCCGGACTTCGTCTCGATCGGCAAGGGCTTTCCCGGCGGCCAATACCCCGCCTCGCGCATCCTGGCGACCGCCGAGTTCGACCAACTGCCGCAGTTCGGCGCGCTGGTGACGAACGGTCAAGAAGAGGTGGCTTCATTGGCTTACCTTGTGACCATGGCGTTCGTCGAAGCCAACCGCGACTACGTGGCTGCGTTGGGCGACACGTACCAGGCACGGCTCGAGGACCTGGCCGCCGAGTTCCCGGACGTCGTCGAAGCGGTCGAGGGCCAACGCCATCTCAGCTCCCTCCGCTTCCGCACAGCCGACTGCGCTGTCGCGCTCATGAAGGATCTGAACGCGGCCGGCTATGACGTGAGCGCGCAGACCTACAAAGCCAACTGCCCGCCCACGCTCCTGATCAAGCTGCCGATCATCTCGTCGTACCGCATGGTGGATCAGTTTGTCGCCAGGATCGGCCAAAGCCTCAGCGAGGTGAGATGCCGCGCGGCGCTCTGAGGAGTAACATGCCCCACATGACTTCGAGAGAACGCGTTCTGCGGACTGTCAATTTCCAGCCAGCCGATCGGACGCCGATTGATTTGGGCGCCATGAAAGCATCCAGCATCAGCGTCAAGGCCTACAACCAGGTCAAAGCTCGGCTGGGCCTGCAGACCCGGTCTCGCATCTGGGACCCTAAGTTCATGATCGCGGCCGTGGAAGACGCAGTCATGCAGAGATTCCATCTGGATGTGGCGCCGCTCGATGTTTCATCTGCTTTGCACGATGTGCGGCCCGACAGCGCATGGCTCCCGAAAACCCTCTATGAAGGCGCCGAGGGGCTGCTGCCGCCGGATACCGCGATCGGCATGGATGCGGACGGGCGCTGGATGCTGCTGGATGAGCACCGCAACCCGACCTCCTTCCGCATGCCGCGTGACGGCTACTACTTCGACGATGTGGCGTTCAACGCGCCTGGGTCGGCGATTGATCCGACGGCGTTCAGGCCGGTCGCCGGGTTCACCGACGATCTGCTGCGAGCCGTTGAGACGCGAGGCAAGTATCTGTACGAAAACACCGAGTACGCGATCCTCGGCTGGGGCGGCGGAGTCTGTTTCCTGGGGTTGAGCTTGATCACCGATCGCCTGAGCAACGTCACCATGGGGCTGCCCTCCGAGTGGATGATTATGCTGATGACGGAGAAGAAGATCGCTCACGAGATGATGGATCGCTCCGTGGAGGCCTCGATCAGTTGTCTCAAACAGTTGCACGAGGCGGTTGGTGACCGTTGTTTCGCCTGGGGTATCGCGGCCGACGATAGCGGAACCCAACGCGGCGAATTCATCCGACCGGAGCTGTGGGCCGAGATGATCAAGCCGCACTACGCCAAGCTGTGCGCCTGGATTCACCGTAACACGCAGTGGAAGACATTCCTGCACTGCTGCGGCTCCATTTATCACCTGATCCCTCATATGATCGAGGCGGGGGTCGACATCCTGAATCCCATCCAGACCTCCGCAGCGAACATGCAGCCCGAGCGGCTGCAGGCCGAGTTTGGCGGCAAGATCGTCTTTTGGGGCGGTGGGTGCGACACCCAACGCGTCCTGCCCACGGCGACGCCCGAGGAAGTCCGCGCGCACGTCCGGGAGCGGCTCGCCGTCCTCAAGCCCGGAGGCGGCTACGTCTTCAACCAGGTCCACAACATCCAGCCTAACGTTCCTGCGGAGAACATCATCGCCATGCTGGATGCGGCGTACGAGTTTGGAGGAGCGTCATGAAAATCGCCATGCTACGCGGCCCGCGCGACCTGCGCATCGAAGCGCAGCCGTTGGATACCAGTCACCTGAAGCCGCACGACATCTGGGTCGAGACGCGCATCACTGCGCTGAAGATCGGCACCGATCGCGGTAACTACGAGGGGGCCGCGCGCGTGCCCGGCGCGCCCGATTACCCGCGTTGGGTGGGCGACAGCAACCTCGGTATCGTGCGTGGCATCGGCAGCGCCGTCACCCGTGTGCAGGTGGGCGACCGTATTATCACGCGACAAGCCCACCAGTCGGAATACATCACCACCGACAGCGCGAGCATGGTGAAAGCGCCGGCGAGCGTTGCGGATGAAGATGCCGTCTACGCACATCTTTATGCCCTCAGCGCCCACTGTTATCATAAGGCGCAGTTCAGGCCGGGCGAAAACGTCGCGGTGATCGGGCTGGGCACCTTGGGGCTGGGCGCAGTGGCGCTTGGCCCGCTCTTCGGCGGGCGAGTAGTGGCGATCGGCAACGACGCCTACCGCATGGATCTGGCCCGGCGCATGGGCGCCCATGCAACCTTCCTCTACAGTGACCCCGACTTGTACGCCAAGCTGGACGAGTTCACCGACGGCGCGGGCATCGACCTGGTGGTGCTGACGGCCAATCCCTGGCCCGCCTATCGCACCGCGGTGGAGATTGTGCGCCCCAACGGTCGCGTCTCGATCGTCAGCCTGTTGGGACGCGGCGAGGCGGATCTGGACTTCAACCCCCTTGCGATGCAGTACTTCTACGCCAAAGGTATCTCGTTGATTGCGGTGTCTGGCCCCGCGGGCTATCTCTATCCCAACGCAACCGGCGATGCGCGCTGCACCGAGGATCGTTATGCCGCCGACCGCAATGCTACGCACGTCCTTTCGTTGATGGCCGATGGCCGGCTCGAACCGAAGCGGCTAATCACGCATCGCTTCCACTACGGCGAGATGGCGCAGGCCTACGAAATGGCTTATCGCCGCGAGAAATCGATGCTGGGGGTGATCTTCACCTGGCAGGACTGATGACATCACAGGCTAGTAGGTCGTCAATGGTCAATTGATGGGTAGTTTAGGGTCTTGTGCCCGTTCGAACGCCCACGAGGGGCTATACTACGACGCATCAAATCATGGTTGACGGACTACTAGAGGAGTTCGGCGGGAGCGAATGCGATGAGTAAAGCGCGTGTGGGTCTGTTGGGCCTGATGTTTGATCTGTACGAGGCCTGGCCCCAGCTCAAGCTGGATATGGCCGAGTTCGGCGGACAGCTCTCGGATGCGCTGGCGCCGTTCGCTGAGGTCGAGTTCCCGGGTGTGTGCAACACCCGGGAGCAGGTCGAGCACGCCGTGGCTGGCTTCGAAGCCGGCGGCAAGGATCTGATTATCGTCGTCCTGCTCACCTACGCGCCCAGCCACATCGCGCTGCCGGCCCTGTTGGCGACACGCCTGCCGATCGTGATCTTCAACACGCAGCAGTTGTTCGAGATCAATCGGGAGACGCAGGGGAGCGACACGACCAGGAACCACGGCATGCACGGCGTTCAGGATCTGGCTAACGTGCTGCTGCGCGCGGGGCGGCCACTACACATCGTCACAGGTCATTACCAGGACGCGCGCGTTCTCGCCGAGATCAAGGGGTGGTGTGATGCGGCACGGACGGCCGGACACCTGGCTGCACTCCGCATCGGTCTCGTCGGGTATGCCATGGAAGGGATGGGCGACTTCGGCCTGGACGAGACGGCGTTCCTGGCCCAAGTCGGGGTCGAAGTACATCATCTTTCCATGAAGTCACTGGCGACCGCAGCGAAATCGGCACCCCAGGCCGCGATCGCCGCGCAGATGACCAGTGATCGGCAGCGCTTCCAGTTCGATCCGGGGATCACCGAACTGGAGCACGAGGCCAGCGCGCGTCTGGAATGGGCGCTGCGCGAGGCGTTGGTTGCCCAGGGGATGCGTGGCTTCGCATCCCACTTCCTGGCCGTGGGCGCTGAGGGCTGGCTCGACACGCTGCCGTTCCTGGCGGCCTCCAAGCTGCTGGCCGAAGGTTATGGATTCGGCGGCGAAGGCGATGTCACGAGCGCCGCGGCGGTCTGCATGCTGCAGGCGTTGGCCGGGCAGGCGAACTTCACCGAGATGTTTACCATGGATTTCGCCGGCAACGCCGCGCTGATGATGCATATGGGAGAGGGCAACTGGCGTATGGCGCGGCGGGATGAGCCGGTGCGGGTGCTCCGCAGCACACTCAAGGAGATCATGGAGGTCCCGGTCGATCCCCTGCTGCTGGCCTTCACGCTCGAGCCGGGGCCATGCACATTGGCCAGCCTGACGACCGTCGCGGGTGGTAAGCTCAAGCTGGTCGTGACCGAGGGCGAGGTCGTGGATCACCCGTACATCGCCGACCTGAACCGGCCGCACTACAAGTTCCGCCCGGACGGCGACCTGTGCGACTTTCTGACCCGTTTCAGTCTCGAGGGCGGGTCGCACCACCAGGCGATGGCATATGGCCGGTGGGCGAGCACTGTGGAAAAGACAGCGGCGTTGTTGGGGATCGCCTATGCACGGGTGTAGTTCCCGCTGCCTGCGTCCCCATGTGCAGATCACATCGTGAATGGTATCATGCAGGTCATGACAGACACCGCCCGGCTGGCGCTCGATACGATCCTCCAGAAGCCCGTCAAAGGGATCCCGAGCTGGATGCTCCACATCATGGAGCACTCGGTCATTGAGCGCATCGCTGGCGCCGCGCCAGGAAGCTATAAGCGGGCGCCCGAAGCGACCTACCTGGCCATGCAGCATGCAATCGGGACCTGTTTGTTGGACCAGTACATTCCGAAGAACCCCCTGACCATGGCGGATCTCGGCTATGAGCGCCAGGAGAAAGGTGCTACTGAGGGCACAGAGCGGATCGTTGTAGACGGCTTGTTGATTGACTCCCCCGAAGCTGTAGTCGAGCATTTGGAGCGAATCGTGTTTCCGCAGATGCGCAGCGAGATCGCAGCGTTCGACGAAGACGGTCAGGTTGAGGCAATCATCTCGGCTGAGCATGCGATCCAGCAGGAACTTGGTCCGGCAATCCTAAAGAGCGGCTACGCCTTCGTCAAGTTCCCTCGTTTTGCCTACGGCACCTACGGCTACGCCAACTACTTCATGGCTTACGGCATCTACCCTGAGGTGCTCGAACGGCACTTCTGCCTGCAGGGAGACCTGGCTCTGCTACTTAACCGGGCCGCTGCGCGGGCCTTCTCGGAAGGATCATTGCCGCCGCTCATCCGCCTGGACTACGATATCGCTGACTCACGCGGCACGCTCGTAGACCCTCGCTCACTGGATAGGATCTGGTTGCCGCATTTCGCTCGTTGCCTGCAGCCGCTGCTGGGAACCGATGTGCGCATGATCTGGCATTGCGACGGCAACCTCATGCAGATGGTGCCTCGTCTGCTGGAAGTCGGGATCAGGGGATTCCAGGGATTCCAGTACGAAGATGGGATGGACTACGAACGCATCTGCGGCATGAAAACCAGGGATGGCGACGACTTGTTGATCATCGGCGGGGCTTCGGTGACGCGCACCTTGCCGTTCGGCAAGCCCGACGATGTGAAGCGCGAGCTGTCGTGGCTGGTCGAGCATGGTCCACGGACGGGGTTGTTTCTGGGCGGCTCCAGTTCCATCACTCCTGGGACGCCGTGGGAGAACATCCGGACCCTGATTGAAGGACTTCAGTACTATCGGGAGCACGGCCGATCGTAGTATTCTACCGCCGGGAGTAATCATCTGATGAACTACCGTCAACTGGGCCGCACTGGCCTAAGAGTCTCTGAAATCGGCCTGGGCACGGTCGAATTGGGGCTGGATTACGGAGTGCCGGTCGCCGGGGAGCATCTGCGGCCGACCGAGGCGCAGGCAGCGCGTCTGCTGAACCGTGCGCTCGATCTCGGCGTGACCTTCATCGACACCGCGCGCGCCTACGGCGCCAGCGAGGAGGTCATCGGTCGCGCGCTGAAGGGCCGGCGGGGGGAGTATATCCTGGCCAGCAAGCTCGCACCGATCCGTGAAGCGGGCCAATCGGATGAGAAGTTGCGCGATGAGGTCAAGGCCTCGATCGCCGAGAGCCTGCGCATGCTGCAGACGGATGTCATCGACCTGTTACAGCTTCACCATACGCCGGTAGACGTCGTGAAGAGCGGTCGGGTGCTGGCGGCCGCACGCGAAGCACAACGTTCCGGCGCCGTGCGATTCATCGGCGCCTCGACCTACGGCGAAGAGGCGCCGCTCGCCGTGCTCGAAAGCGGCGGCTACGATACGCTGCAGGTCGCGTACAATCTGGCCGACAGGACGCTGGAAGAGACCGTGCTGCCGCTGGCGCAGCAGCAGGGTGTGGGGATCATCGTGCGCTCGGTGCTGTTGCGCGGGGTGTTGACCCATCGCTACACCTACCTGCCGGATCAGTTGGCCGATCTGAAGGCGGCGATTGCCCGGTTAAGCAGCCTGGTGGGGGCGGAGGTTGGCAGCCTGCCTGAGATGGCCTACCGCTTCGTGCTGGCGAACCCGGCGGTCTCCACGGCGCTGGTGGGGACGGCCCGTATCGAGGAGTTGGAGGCGGCTCTGGCCTACGCCGCCAAGGATCGCCTGCCGCCGGCGCTGGTCACGGCCATCCGAGAGATCAATGTCAGCGATCGCAGCCAGCTCATCCCGAGCAATTGGCCCGCCGACCTCGCCGTCTAGCCGGCCCAACAACCAGGAGCAAGCGTCATGCCCACCGTCGCCCATGCCAACGAAGCCGATCGTGAGCTCTTTGACCGCGAGCTGGACAGCTTCGTGCCCGATGTGATCTGTGATGCGCACATGCACCTGTGGGCGAAGACGCAGCTTCCGCCGACCGGCTGGGAGGCGTTCCGGCAACTTGAGGAAGCGGTCATCGATCTCGCTGCCTATCGGCGCCGGATGGCGGAGTTGCTGCCCGGACGCCGTGTCGCTGGTGGTTTAATCCTGCCCGGCGCGGTGGCCGCCACCGGCGCGCAACTCGTGGCGCAGAACGAGTTGGTGGCTGCGCAGGGCGCCGCGGACGCGGGTTGGCGCGGTGCGATGCTGGTCTCGCCGGAGATGGCCCCTGAGTACGTGCGCCGGGAGGTGCGCCGCC
>JALOOE010000058.1 GCA_025454565.1 Anaerolineae bacterium | reverse complement strand
GCGGATGCGCTTCTGCTCCTGACCGGTGTGCGGGTCGAAGAAGACCAGCTGGTTGGCGGCGGCGCAGGCGACGATCACCGACTTGTCGTCGGGCGTCGGCATGAGGTGGTGCGGCTCTTTGCACACGTTGGCCTTGCCGGTGACGGTGTAGGTTTCGGTGTCGATCAGACTGATCGTGCCGTCGGCCGAATTGAGCGCGATTGCCAGACCGGCAGGGGCGTCACCGGCCGCCAGCAGGGTCAGGACGACGACCAGAGATGCAGCGAGGCGGTGGCCGGAGCGTGTGCGGCGGTGGAGCGTCATGGCATCGTTGTGCAGTTTGAAGAGGTTGAAAGAGTCGCCTCCGCGGTGACGCGTGGCTCGGCAGGAGCCGGTCGACGGTTGCAGAAGCCTGTGGCACGCCGGCTGCAGAATCGGCTGGGGCACGATTCTGCAGGCTTCCTCTTACGCCAGGCTGACTATCCGCGGATCGCCGAAGTAGTCGATGAGAATTCCTCGCTTCAGCCCTTTTTCTGGATCAGCTCGATCTTGTAGCCGTCGGGATCCTCGACGAAGGCGATCACCGTCGTGCCGTGTTTCATCGGCCCGGCCTCGCGCACGACCTTGCCGCCACGCGCCTTGATCTGCTCGCAAGCGGCGTAGGCGTCGGCGACCTCGATCGCCACATGGCCGAAGCCGTTGCCGATGTCGTAGGACGACGTATCCCAGTTGTGCGTCAGCTCAAGAACCGCCCCATCGGATTCCGGGCCGTAGCCAACAAAGGCCAGCGTGAAGCGACCTGTCGGGTAATCCGTGCGCCGCAATTCACGCATGCCGAGGACTTCGGTGTAAAAGGCCAGCGAGCGATCGAGATCGCCGACTCGCAACATCGTATGCAGTATTCTCATGCCATCTCCTTTCCAGCGTGGACAATGGGCGGCGCGCCGTTTCAGTTCTTCGCGTGCCGCCCGGAATCGGGCCTCAATCGTGCAACGATAGCCGAGAAGCGCGGGCTGTGGTTCATCTTGCAGGGTGACATGCACGAGGCTGCACGGGTGATCCCGTTGATGGCTCTTGCACACCCATCAACCCGTCAGGAGAACCGCGCATGTCCACCTCACAGGCCCGTCCAACAGATGCAATCGTAACAGTTATGAAGCCGCCCGAGACGTCGGATCCCCTCGTCAGGGACTCAGTGTGCGCAGGCCTCGACATCCGCGTCGGCATCCGCGGGAGATGGCTGCTGCTGAGGTCTCTGCCGTTCTGACTTGGCGGGGGGATGAGCGGCAGATCGCGCCTGCAAACCATTGGCAGGCACGTTCGGTCCTGCCCTCCGTCTCTCGGGATGCCCTGGTAGACCGATAGAGGTTTTCGATGGAATGTCCGCTATGGCGTGGCTTCCTCGCCATCCGCCCTTGGCCGGTTGCCGTCACCGAACCACGAAAACTCGGTGGCCGCTTATGCTCTGGAGCAGCCCGCCAGACGAGCAGCTGCTGGAGTCGAGCCCCAACGACCGGATTAGATTGACAGCAGTCGTTCGGGTTTCGCTGGCAATTGGCCGCAACCGACCCAGAGCAGACGGTCGAGTCTCTTCAAGGCGGCCATTCACCCCACGCCGCGACAAATGGAAAGCCGCCGTTCGTTACTCAGGAGTGCTACTCTTGCGCGATCGGCAGCTTTGAAGCAGGAGCGGCCGGTGTGTGCGCGATGGGGTCCGTCGGCATCCGGCCATCAGCAGCCGGTGAGGTGATCGAGGATCTGATTGCTTGGGCCACTGCTGTTACGCCGAAACCGGACCTTTGACCGCAGCGGCGCGTTGGGTGCCAGCACCTCGTAACGATGGCGACGCCGGTGCGGCGGACCTTGGCCCGCACTTCGTCGAGCAATTTCTGGTCGGGGGCACGGCTTTCGTGAAACGTCGCACTTCCCGAGGTGTCAGCCTCGAAAACGCCCTCGATGACGAGCCAATGGAAGTGCTCATGCGGATTGAGCAACGCGCCAAAGCCGTGGATGAAGGCCACCGCGCCGATCCGGGAACTGGAGCCCGCCGGCGGGCAGGCGCGGCGCAGGGCTTGTTCCACGACGCTCAGGAAAATGCGCAGCGCCAGCGTCTCGATCGCCCGATCATGTTCGAGGTGATCACGCAGCCGCTTGGGAACCGACAGCACCCACTGGCGGACCGGCAGTCGCGGAAAAACGTCGTCGGCCAGGTGGGCGGCGGTTTCGGCCATCCGCGGAGTATTGCAAGCGGGACAGACACCACGGCCCTTGCACGACCAGGCGATGAGAAAATCGCGACCGCACTCGGCGCATCGAGCGCGGGCAATCGATTCACTGTACAGCCGGGCGGATCCTCCATGTGCGCGACGGATCACTGTCACAGTTGAACTGAAGAGCCGTCACGTTGTTGTCGGTGCTCCGCCCCCCGGCGATCGTCAGGCACTTGCCGGTCTGCACGTTGCTGATCTGGTAGACGCCGCCGCCGGTCGCGGTGATCCTCCAGGTGCGCGACGGATCGTTGTCGCAGTTGAACTGAAGAGCCTCCACGTTGTTGTCGGTGCTCCGCCCCCCGGCGATCGTCAGGCACTTGCCGGTCTGCACGTTGCTGACCTGGTAGACGCCGCCGCTGGTCGCGTTGATGCTCCAGGAGCGAGACGGATCGCCGTCGCAGTCGAACTGAAGAGCCGTCACATTGTTGTCGGTGCTCCGCCCCCCGGCGATCGTCAGGCACTTGCCGGTTTGGGCGTTAATGAGCATCACGCGTTGGTTGGTGATTGGCTGGCCGTACGTTACGGCACCTGAGGCGAAGAACAGCCCGAGGATGAACACGCCTGACGCAACGAGGCCGGCTGGTGTGCGACGGAAGATTGTCATGTTGGGTCTCCTTGCGAAGAAACGGAACTGAGCAAAAGGACAAGAAATCCAACGGCACCGACGAGGGTGTATGAGCCTTCATCAAGCAGCGTCAATATAGCACTTGGACCTGAGAGCCAATTAAAAGTTGTCCGAATCCCACTTCGCCCAGGGTGACGCCCTGTATCTCCCGAGGCGGGGGCGCACGGGCGGGCATCAGGCGTAGCGGCGAGAGCGGTTTGCTCAGATGGGGATGATCGTTGGCTGCTCAACCGAACGTCCGCAGCGTGCTCAGGTGCGGTCATCCGATGTTCCCGAGTGCCAATGACCGGAATGGGTCGGTGGCAGCCTTCGGTCCCAATCCCCCAGCGCGAACCCATCCGCGGCAGATCATTTTTGGTGACATCAACGGCGATGGGCTCCTGGATGTCTTCGTTGCTGCCCACGGCTACGACCAAGCACCGTTCTCCGGCGAAACCAACGCGTTGCTGCTGAGCCAACCCGGCGGCTCCTACGCCGATGCATCTGCCATCCTTCCCACGGTGCCCGACTTCAGCCATTTCGCTGTAACCGGAGATATGAAAGGATAGGCAATTCAACCGTACCCAGTGTCAGCGGATCAGGTTATCACGGGTTGACGTGACCGAGCGGTCGGGGAGATGGGATGGTTGCGCGCCGCTGTGGGGGTGTTTTTCGGCGGTGCGCGGGAGACGCGCGCCCGCCGACGTGCGCGCCGGTTGCACATGGCGGCCGCAGGCACGCACGTGCCCGGCGTCGCACGCGGCGGACGGTCGACGGTCGAACTACCAAGCGATGGCCGAACTCATGGCGATGCCGTTCATGCTCAACCAGTGCGCGCGCCTGATCGCCAACGCAATCATCTACTACAACTCGGCCATCCTGTCGCGGCTCCTGACGAAGTTCGAGGCAAGCGGCAACACCAAGACACTGGCGCTGATCACGCAGATTTCGCCGGCAGCTTGGCGGCACATCCAGCTGAACGGGGACTACACCTTCCTCAGTAATGGCAAGGTGATCGACCTGGATGCTCTCGTGGCGGGGCTGGAGTTGGGGTGACGGAAGTCTCGGCTGTTCTGGCTTACAACCCCAGGTCCCCGCACCGCGGTAGGTCCGCAAGCGTATGTCTCCCGCCGATGCAGCGGTGTAGACTCGGCGCATGGCGATCTTCGTCTCCTACTCGCGTCGTGATGCCGCGTTCGTGCGCCAGTTGCACGAAGGCATCGTCGCGCGCGGGCGCGAGACCTGGGTCGACTGGGAAGGCATCCCGCCCACCGCGGACTGGATGCGCGAGATCCACCGTGCGATTGAGGCGGCCGAAGCGGTGGTGTTCGTGCTCAGTCCGGATTCGATCGCCAGTACTGTGTGTGCGCAGGAACTGGCGCATGCGGTGACGCATCACAAGCGCCTGATCCCGGTGGTGTGCCGGACGGTGGAGCCGACGAAGACGCCGCCGGAGTTGGCGCGGCTAAATTGGATCGTCTTCGCCGACGCGGCGTTCAAGCCGACGCTCGATACATTGCTCAGCGCCGTAGAGACCGATCTCGAGTGGGTCGAGGCGCATACGCGGCTGCTGGTCCGGGCGATCGAATGGGATCGACGCCAGCGCGAGACGAGTCTCACGCTACGTGGCGCGGATTTGGAACAGGCCGAGCGCTGGCTGACTAACGGGCCGAACAAGGCCCCACCACCGACCGAGCTGCAGACACGTTACATCCTCGACAGCCGGCGCCAGGCCACGCGACGTCGCACCCTCCAACTGGGCATCGGTGCGATCGCCCTGGTGCTGATCGCCACTTTCGGCACGCTCGCCTGGTTGCAGCGCATCGAGACCGCTCGGCAGGAAGCGGTCGCGGTGGCCAGGCGCCTGGCCGCCGCTGCAGAACGGGTGCGCGATGCGCCGCTCGAGTACTCCAACGACACCAGCCGCATGCACATCGGTGCGCATCTGGCGGGCGAAGCGCTGCGCCGGGTCGAGGCGGTCGGGGAGCGGCTGGTCGAAGCCGATGTCGCGGTGCGCCGGGTGCTCGCGGCCCTTCCTGAACGCATCGTGCGCCTGGCCGGTGTGCCGCATGGGGCTGACTTCCAGGCGCTCGTGTTCGGCACGCGCGGCGAACTGGTGGCGGCCAGCCCATCAGTCAGTGCGATCTGGACCGCACCGCTGAGCGATGACTCTGGCGAGCGATCCGAGTCCGCCAGCGCCGCCAAGGTGGTGCTGAGTCCCGATGGGGGCGCCATCGCGGCGATCGAACCGAACCATCGTTCCGGACAGATCGAAGTCCGCGCCGTCGCCAAGCCAGGCGCACGTGGCGTGGTGCAGCTGGCCGGCACCACGAGCTATGCCGCGCTCAACATCGGTGGCGCCGAGTTGCTCACCTCCAGCCAGCAGTATTCGCAGGGCGCCGGCTGGCACGGCGCGGTCAGTCACCTGTGGAGAGTGGGAGCCGAACAGGCACTGGCCGAGCTGCCGTTCGTCACCGATCCAGTGTTCAGTCCCGATGGCGCGCTGCTGGTCGGTGTGATCGGCAAGGCGCTCACCGTCTGGCGCGTCGAGCAGCTACGCAGCGGAGATGCGACGCCGTTGCACGTGCTCGGAGGCGACACCGAGGAGATTGGCAAGCCGCTATTCAGCGCCGACGGGAAGCACCTCCTCGTATCCAGAGGTGAGGACCCGGTGCAATTGGAGATCTGGGAGCCACCTGAGGGCAGGTTGGTGCGCAGGTTCGCGCCACCGCCAGAGACCTGGCCGGTGGCGGTCGGCCCCGACGCCCACTACGTCGCCTTCGCCACGAGCGGTGCGGCGGCAGGCGCCGGGCGGATCTTGCTCTTTGACAGCGTGCGCGGCTGTGTCGGCGCCGAGGTCCCGATGCAGAGCATGGAGCCCGCCGCGGCGTTCGCGCGCGACGGCGCCACCGTCGCGGTGGTGGTCAATGACGGCATCGACGTATTGCGCGTGCCGGCGCGCTGCGGCGACGCCGTGGCTGCGGCTACAGTGCCAGGCGCGCAAGCGATCGCGTTCGCGCCGGACGAGCGTGCGCTGGTTGTGCTCGGCAATGCCGGCAAGGAGATGTCGCTACAACGGGTGGAGCTGGACACAGACCACCAGAATCAGCCGACCTCCTTGGGGAGTGCCGGCCCGGCGCGCTTCAGCGCCGACGGAACGTTGCTCACCGTGGCCAGCTCGGGTGTCGTGCGCTGGATTGATGCGGCCAGCGAGCGCGAGCGCGGCAGCGTGCCGCTGAGCGGCGCGGTCGAGGCGTTGGCGATCAGTGCCGAAGGAGGCATGCTGGTGGCGGCCACAGAGAAGCAGCTCCACGCCTGGCAACTTGATCCGCTGCGCGTGTTGCCAGTGGTCTCGTTGCCCGATTCCCTGGACGCTCGCCCCGGTGCGCTCACGATTCACCGCGATGGCGTGGTGGCGATCACCCGGGCGCGCGCCTCGCGCATCGGTGAGGCGCTCACCCTGCGCACCTTCGCGCTGCCCTCGATGCAACCCGGCCAGGTCGAGCCGATCGGGCGGGACCGCGGCGGGTTCGCAGCGAACGTGTGTGGACTGAGTCAGGACGGCGCGCGCGTGGCCATTCACGCGGCCCGTTCGCGCATCACGGTGCGCGAGATCAGCAGCGGGCGCGATCTTGGCACTGTGGATGAAGCCGGACAGGCACCGCAGTGTGCGTTCAGCGCGGATGGGCGTTTGCTGGGGGTTGGGGATCAGGCGATCCGGGTGTGGGACATCGCGGCGCAGAGCGAGATCGCGCGCATCGAAAGTCCGGCCAAGGTGCAAAGCGTGGCCTTCAGCCCTAGCGGCCGAACCGTCGCGGCGGTGCTCGACGACGACACGGTGGCGGTTTGGCCGCTGCGGCCGCGCGAGCTGATCGAGCGTCTGTGCGCGCGATTGCCTGGAAACCTGGGACAGCAGGACTGGGAGCGCTTTGTGGGTCGGGAGCCGGTTCAGCCGCTGTGTGTCGCGGCGATCAGGCCGTGATCACCCCCGGGGCTACCGATCCACCAAGGTGTACGCCGCGCTGTAGCGATGCTGTGACCGGCGCTTGTCTGCCCTTCGATCGTGTTCATCGGAGGCCCAATGCGGATAGGCGCAGAGCAATTCACGGGGCGGGGTGGGGTGGCGCGGCGGGATGACAACCTGCATGCGATCTACCGCTAGCTGGTGGTGTTTCACTTCACCACGCGTGCCTTGATCGGTGGGGCGGTGGGTGTGAAGGCGCCGCCGGTGCGTCTGTTGCGCTGGGCCGAGCGTGCCGCGTTGCTGGCCTAGCATCGCTACCCGACGTATCCCGAGCCGCTGCTGATGCTGACCGAGCATGGCCGGCGCGAGGCGGCGATGTTGTATCCGCAGGCGTTGCAGTATCGGTCGCGCGTGACCGCGGTGCGCACGATCTGCAGGTGCAGCGGCTGGTGCTCGCTGAGGGCCTGGCGCTCGATGCGCTTACCCCCGCGCGGCTCGTGGAGATGTCGGGCTTAAAGACGCCCGTTCTGCTCTACCAGCGCGACGACGCACGCGTCGCGGTTGAGGTCGAGCTCACCGTTAAGTCGCGTCAGCAGATCTACATCGGCTTTACCGATCATCTGCGGGCGATCGGTGCTGGCCAGTATCAGACGGTCCGGTATCTGTTCGCGCGGGAGGCAATGGCGCAGCTTTGTCGTGGTCTGTTACCCTTGCGGCGTCCTCCAAACAGCAGGCTCGCAGTGCGCCCCGGGTCATAAGCCCCCCACAGCACATGCGTACGGCTCACGAGACTGAACAGAGTCTCGTCAGGCAGCCATTCGAGAATCGGAGCGTCTTCGAAAAGCTCCTCTTGCGCAATTGGTATGTCCACTTACGCCCCTTGCCCTCGCGCTGACCATTCTTCGCCGACGAAGGTCCTACATCACGATAGGACGCCCCTAACGGCCCCGCAAGGTACCGTGCCCTATCGCCCCTCGTTTCGACACGATAAGTCCCGACCCCAAGCAATGCTTGAGTACTGGGGACTCGCCGCCTACCGCCTCTTGGGGCGGCCTTATGGAAAGATTTCCTTAATGCCGAGGACCTTTTTCCCTGCGCATTCCACCGCACTTAGACGGTGATATTCCCATTGTACTAAACCGCTGACGCGGGAGATCTCATGCAACCGTCGTGCAAAGCAACTGCCGTTCGCGCTGCTGCATCTGCTTCACTCCCCCGATCCTGAATCCCCCGAAGTGCTCCTTTTGGCGAAGGATGGGTTTGCTGCACGCACCCATCCCATTCACCTTCGCGAAGGAGCCTTGCCATGACACCGCTACGCCAACGCATGATCGCGGCGATGCAGATCCGCAACTTCACTGCCAACACCCAGGTCGCCTACCGTATGCGGAGAAGCCGATGTCTAACCATTCGTTCGATACGCGCTAGCAGCCTGTCGGACTTGAGGTTTGGAAAACCGCCAAATTTCACAATGCGGAATGAAAAGGCCGGATTTTGTCGACTTTGCGGCCTTTTCGACGGTTTTCCCCTCGTTTTTCCCTACTGTGGGCGCAATTTGGCCATGCGCTTCAAGTTCCACGCCAGGCAGACCAGCGTCCACTCACCCGTGACCTTCTTCAAACCGCGCAGCGAGAACTGGCGAAAGCCCATGACCGATTTGATGATGCCGAAGACCGGCTCGACGGTCTGCTTGCGCAAGGCA
>JALOOE010000676.1 GCA_025454565.1 Anaerolineae bacterium | reverse complement strand
GCCGCACTGAGACGCTGCGGGCTTACCGAGAGGCGACGTTCCGCAGTTATGCCGCGAATAGCGATGTAATTGACGGCTGGATCTGGCTGAGTGCGGCGACGCCGCGCACGTGTGCGGCCTGTTGGGCGCTGCATGGCACGCTGCACAAGTTGAGCGAGCGCCAGGTAGATCATCCGAACGGCCGCTGCACGCAGATTCCGCATATGCGCTTCGACGAGCAGCCCGTGACCGTGACGCCCGGCGCCGAGCAATTCGCAAAGCTGGACCCGGACACGCAGGATGCGATCTTGGGCAAGGCTGCCGGCGAGGCGTACCGCGATGGGCGGGTGGCGCTGAGCGATTTTGTGGGGCGCAAGCAGGATCCCGTTTGGGGGCCGGGCCTGTACGTGCGCAGCCTGAAAGATATCCTGGGCGCCGATTGATTGCGCGCGCAATCGTGCTCTGCCACGGTGGAGCCTGTACGACCGCTAATTGTTTGTTAGCCGTCTGAAAGTGAGGGGCTATGGCACAACGCATTGGCACGTGGATTCTGGGCACGGGCGGCCTGAATCTCAAGCTCATCAGGCACGAAGAGCGCCCGGACAAGGAGCAATGGAAGGACGGCCCATTCTATCGCATCAAGGACGTGTTCTCGGTGATCGAGGGTTCGTGGGAGTTGGAGCCTGGCCGGAAGTACAGCATTGACGAGTGGGCCAGGAGCGAATACTGGCAGGGCGCCAGGTGGTCTTCGACCGGCGCCCACAACTTTCACGTCATGGTGCTGGACAAGGCTGGCAATCCCATGATGGGTAATGGCATCCTCTTCCGGCAGAACGATTGGTCATGGCAGCCGGAGAACGTCCATCAGGCGTCGCTCAAGGGCGATGCCGACGTGTATTTGTTCAACTCCTACGCGCCCCAGCGCGGGGAACATGGCTCCTGGATCGGCACGACCTTGGGCAAGGCCGATGCACTGGCTGGTGTGGACATGCCGCTCAACGAGCATGTCACGGTCTTCTGTGTGCTACAGGAAAGCGAGGAGACGCCGGCGCCCGACCCCGCCCCGGATCCCACCGGCGACCTGGCGGAGCTGATCGCCCTGCAGAAGGCAGCAAACGCATACCTGGCGAAGGGGGCCTATCGGACGCGAACGCCGCCAGGCCGTGATATGGTAGGTGCATATTCCACAGATTACAGGAGATGGCGAGATGCCAGATAATCAGCCGATCGGCGGGACGCCGGTCACACCTCCGGCGGGCGAGACGCCGCCGGCAGGGACGCTCATCGCGTTCGAGGAATGGCTGAAGGGCCAGGACGAGAGCATCCGCACGGCCTACGAAAGCCACACCAGGGGGCTGAAGTCGGCGCTCGACAGCGAGCGCACCCAGCGCAACGATCTGGCCCGCCAACTCAAAGAGGCCAGCAAGGGCATCGAAAAGGGCAGCGATCTGGAGCGATCGCTCGCCGACCTTAGCGGCAAACTAGAGCTCGCCGAGCGGCGGGCCACCTTCGCCGAGCAAGCCACGCGGCCGGAGATCGGCTGCGTGAATGTGAAGGCCGCGTGGGCGCTGGCCAGCACCGATGGCCTGTTCGACAGCCGGGGCAATCCGAATTGGGATGCCATCAAGAGCGCGGCGCCGGAGTTGTTCGGGGCGCCGCCGGTGCGCGGCAATGCCGGGGTGGGGACGGGGGTCAAACCTCCGCCGGCGCAAGGTATGAATCAGTTCATCCGGCAGGCAGCCGGAAGGTAGGAGCTACCGATGCCATTCAACAACATGATTTCCCGCAGCGATGCAGCGGCGCTCATTCCGCAAGAAGTGAGCAGCGAGATCCTCAGGACGGTGCCGCAGTCGAGCGCAGTGATGCGTTTCGCCCGGCAACTGCCGAACATGAGCACCAATCAGCGGCGTATGCCGGTGATGAGCGCGCTGGCGACGGCCTATTTCATCTCCGGCGACAACTCGCTCAAGCAGACCTCTGAGGTCGACTGGGCGAGCAAGTATATCGACGCTGAGGAGCTCGCCGTCATCGTCCCGATCCCCGAAGCGGTGCTCGATGACGCCAACTTCGACATTTGGGGCGAAGTCAAGCCGGCGCTGGTCGAGGCGTTCGGGGTGGCCATCGATCAGGCGGTGCTCTACGGCACCAACATCCCGGCCTCGTGGACCACCAACCTGGGCGCGGCCGGTCTGGTGGCTGTGGCCAACGCCGCCAGCCACGTCATCTCGGCGGCGGCCTACACCGATCTGTACGAGGCGCTGCTGGGCGAAACAGGGGCCGGTGTGGCGGGCAGCCTGATGCTGATTGAGGCGGACGGCTTCATGGCCACCGGGCACATCGCCCACGTCTCGATGCGCGGCAAGTTGCGCAACGTGCGCGACACGACCGGTGGGCCGATCTTCAAAGCCAGCGTCCAGGATCCGACGCGCTACGAGTTGGACGGTGCGGCCGTGGACTTCCCGCTCAACGGCTCCATCGTCGCGGGCTCGGGCCTGCTGATCTCCGGGCAGTGGAATCACCGGGCAGTGGAATCAGCTTGTCTACGCCATGCGGCAGGACATCACCTACAAGGTGTTGACCGAGGCCGTGATCCAGGACGGCGCCGGCAACATCATCTTTAACCTGGCGCAGCAGGACATGGTGGCGCTGCGCGCGGTGATGCGCCTGGGCTTCGCGCTGCCCAACCCGATCAACCGCATGAACCAGACCGCAGCCACCCGCTGCGCGTTCTCGGTGCTGACGGCCTAGCGGCGACAGGGCCGATAAGAAAGACTTACCGAGACTGAGGAGGGTAAGATGGGGCTGTTTCCGCAAGCTGCAAGCGAGTATCTGGCGCTCATCGGCATCCCGAGGGGGCCATACTCGAATGTGTATATCGTCGATCCGGCCAATGGATCGGACTCCAACCCCGGCACCACGTTCCAGGCGCCGCTGCTGACGTTGGCCGCAGCGTATGCGAAGTGCACGACGAACCAGAACGACGTGGTGCTGCTGGTCGGCGGGCCGACCGCGCTCAATCCGGCGGCGGCCATCGCCTGGGCGAAGGACTACACCCACCTGATCGGCCTGAGCGCCGATCTGCCGGGTGTGGGGCAACGCTGCCGGGTGGTGGGCACGGCGGCGCTCGATCTGTCGTATCTGATCGACTTTCAGGGCGACGGCTGCATCGTGCGCAACGTGCAGTTCTTCCAGGGTAACGACGCCGCGGCCGACAGCGGCGCGGTCATCGTTTCCGGTGATCGCAACCTCTTCGAGAATTGCTTCTTCGCCGGCATGGGGCACGCCACAGCGGCCGCCCGGGCAGGTAGCTGGAGCCTGAAGCTAACCGGCGCCGAGAATGCCTTCAAGCGCTGCTCGATCGGGTTGGCGTCCATGGCGCGCACCGCGGCCAATACCGAGCTGTGGATGACCGGCGAGTGCAACCGCAACAAGTTCATCGACTGCGAGTTCATCTCGTGGTCGGTGACCGCCGGCAAGTTCCTGGTCAAACTGGATGCGTCGGCAGTGCCCTACACGCTGCAGTTCGAGAACTGCCTCTTCAACAATCTCAACTCGAACAACGGCGCGAGCGGCACGGCGTTGAGCAACGCGATCAGCGATGCGGCCACGCCGATGCATCACATCATCTTGCGCGGCGACTGCCCGCTGGTAGGCGTCACCGGTTGGGCTGATACCGTGACGTATGTCTACGGCGCGGCCCCGGCGCCCGCTGCTGGTTACGGCGTATCGGTCAACCCAACCACCTAGCGACGTTCGGTCAACCCAACCATCTGAGAGGAGTAAGCAACTATGCCTTTTGCAAGTGGCTATGTGGAAATCCCCCTCGTCGGCGCGGCGCTGTTCGCCGGCGGCGAGATCGGTTCACTGCTCAACCCGGAGGGCGTGCCGCTGATCATCACGGATGTCAAGCTCTACGTTGACACCCCATCGACCGGCGGCGCCAATCTGAATGCAGGCATCGCCGCCAATTCGACGACCAGCGACACGGACCTGATCAACGCGCTGGCGATCAACGGCGCCATCACCGGCAAGGCGTATCACGGGATGACGGCGCTGGCCGCCAAGGGCGAAGCGCAGGTCTGGGGCGCGACCGAGTACATCACAGCGACTGGCTCGGCCGATAGCAGTGGTTTCGCCGGGTCGCTGTTCGTGCACTACATCAGGACCGCTTGAGGCCGAGATGAGCGCGACGGCAACGCAGATCGCTGAAGTGCGGCGCATGGTGGCTGAGCTGACGACCACCACCTACAGCGATGCGACGATCACCGCATTCATCGAGCGCTTCCCGCTGCTCGACGAACGCGGTGAGACGCCGTATACCTGGCTGCTCGCCGAACCGCCGACGCAGCAGGCCAATCCGCTGTGGATCGCGACCTATGATCTGCACGCGGCCGCGGCGGAGATCTGGACGGAGAAGGCGGCCACTGTGGCCGCCAACTTCGACTTCACAGCCGACGGCGCATCCTTCCACCGCTCGCAGGCGCACACGATGGCCATGCAGATGGCGCGCTACCATGCGGCCCGGCGTAAGCCCAAGCCGCTGTGGAGTCACGTCTGGCCGAAGGAAAGCAACCTGGAGCCGTACCCGGGCAATGCGCCGGAGATGGACAACGGGTAATCGTTTCTTAGCGAGCGTGCCATGCTGACTGCCGCCGACCTGACCGCCATCCGCAGCGCCGCCAACGCCTCACTGGTCGATACGTGCCTGATCAAACGCGCCACATCGACCAGTGACGGTGTCGGCGGCTATACCAGCACGTGGACGACGACAGCGACGGTGGCCTGTCGGGTGGCGCCGGCGCGTAGCCCAGCCGAGCTGCACCTGGCCGAACGCGTGGCGGCAGTGCAGGGCTGGACAATCACGCTGCCATACAACACTGATGTGCTGCCGACGGATCGGCTCATGGTGGGCTCGCGCACGTTCGAGGTGATCGGCCGGCTGGCCGCTGAGACCTACGAAACGGCGCGGCGCGTGGTCTGCGTCGAGATCCTGTAAGGAGGG
>JALOOE010000057.1 GCA_025454565.1 Anaerolineae bacterium | reverse complement strand
CGGCGGCCTGGTACAAGACCGCCTACGGTGCAGAGCCAGGTTACAGTTCACTCCTTGACCAGCTCGCCGGTTCACCGTCTGAACGCAATCGTTTGCTGCGAAGTTACTTCGAGTCATCTGCGGAGGAAAGAGAACAAGGGCTCAAGTTGCCAACAACGGCCCACAAAGCGATTGCGGAGCTGGTCGCGGCTGGGTTCGTCCGCGTCGTTGTGACAACCAACTTTGACCGCCTCATCGAGCAGGCCTTGGAAGCGATCGGGATAAACCCCACGGTGATCAGCACCCCCGATGCCGTTGAAGGCGCCCTCCCGCTGGTCCACACGCCATGTACGATCATCAAGGTGCACGGCGACTACCTGGACACGCGGATCAAGAACAGCCCCGCGGAGCTGGCTGAATACGATCCCCGCACCGACGGCTTGCTGGATCGCGTCTTCGACGAATTCGGGCTGATCGTGTGCGGCTGGTCGGCAGAGTGGGATGCCGCGCTGCGAAGCGCGCTGGAGCGCTGTCCCAACCACCGCTTCACGACCTACTGGGCCGCGAGAGGCGACCCGCAAGATCACGCCAAGCACCTTATCTCGTTGCGGCGTGCCCAGATCATCAAGATTCAAGACGCTGACACCTTCTTCAAGGCGCTGGCTCAGAAGGTCACTGCACTGGCCGATCTTGATAAACCACATCCGCTGTCGGCGAAAGTCGCCGTTGCCTCGTTGAAGAAATACCTGGCCGAAGACAGACACCGCATCGACCTCCACGACCTGGTGATGCAGGAAACTGAAAGCCTCTATGCAAAGCTCACTGATGGGAATTTCCCTTCGGACGAGAGTGTTGCAGACAACCCGGGTCTCAAAGCCCGTTTCCAACGTCGCGTGCAGCGATTTGAGGCCTACACCGAGACTCTTCAGGCGCTTTTCGCCACTGGCTGCTTCTGGGGAGAATCCCGACATGAGACTCTCTGGATGCGTTCCATCGAGCGCATAGCCAATCTGCCGGACGGTCATTCGGGATACGATATTTGGAGTAATCTCAGGCGATATCCTGCCCTTCTTCTACTGTACGCCGGCGGGATCGCATCGATTGCGGCACACAAATACGGCATGCTTGCGGCTTTGCTCGCCAAACCCAGGGTACTGGGCTACGATCAGCGCAAGCCGCTCGTGATTGAGGTGAATACCTGGGCCGTTATGACCACGGATGTTGGACGCATGCTGCCTGAGATGGACAGACATTTCGTTCCGGTCAGTGACCATCTGTATGTACGATTGAGAGAGCCTCTGCGAGATCAAATTCCCAGCGATGACGACTATCGTCGATGCTTCGACAAGTTTGAGTATCTGCTCGGACTGGCCTACGCGGACCTAGATTCCAAAACGGATAGCGGTGGAGTCGGCCCCATCGGGTGCTTTGGGTGGCGCTATCGACGCCATTTCTCTGATGAAGATTCCGGTGTGATGGGACGACTTGAGACAGAAGCGCGCCAAGCCAGCGAATCCTGGCCGCCGCTACAGGCCGGGTTGTTTGGTGGCTCCCTTGAAAGGTTCTGGACAGTGAAGAGTGCTTTCGACCAGTTCGTTCAACAGCAGGTCGGGAGATGGATTTGAGCCACCAATGTCTTGGTCTGGATGCCTGCATCGACGCTGCGCGACGCGCTGCTGCCGAAGCTCATCTCCGGCGCGGTGCGGGTGGGGGAGGCGGCGCGCGTTGTGGAGGCGGCCGTATGAAACCAGGGCCCAAAGACATTCCGTATCACGTCCTGATCACGGGGCGCGAGCTGGAGGAACTCAAGAAGCACACCTGGCTGATGGCCGAGGCGTTCGGTCTGGACCGGCGTATCGTGGCATACCAGGGCAAGCGGCCCATCACGCTGTACGCCTGGGATTTGGATTGCCTGGTGGATGTGATGACCGACGCGTTGGTCACCTCGACCGAGTACCCGATTCGATCAGGCCCGGCGTATGAAGCACTGCAAAGCCTGCGTGACCGTCTGGCGCGGCTGGTAGCATCAAGATGACCGAAGCCGAAACCCTCATCCCCAAGCACGGCGGCTACCGGAACCTCAAGAGCTTCCAGGTGGCGCAGTTGGTCTACGACGTCACGGTGCGGTTCTGCGACCGTTATATTGATCTGCGCAGCCGGACGCACGATCAGATGGTGCAGGCCGCGCGCAGCGGCGTCCAAAACATTGCGGAGGGGAGTCAGGCCAGCGGCACATCGAAGAAGATGGAACTGAAGCTGACGAATGTGGCGCGGGCCAGTTTGGAGGAGTTGAGACTGGATTATGAGGATTTTTTGAGGCAGAGAGAATTGGAGATGTGGCCGCGCCACGACCCACGCCGCCAAGAACTGATTGACCGGCGGCCAGCCACCGCCGATGATGTGGCTGAGTGGGCCAGGGAGGTCCATGAGGGGAAAAGTGGACGCGGTGGACAAGGTGGACGCAGTGTATCGGTTGAGCGAGGCGAACCGTCCACCGCGTCCACACCGTCCACTCGGCCCACCTACCCCGAAATAGCCGCCAACGCCGCGCTGACGCTGCTAGCTGTGGCCACCGCCTTGTTGGACCGCCAACTCGCCGCGCAGGCTGCCGCCTTCGAAAAGGAGGGCGGCTTCACCGAACGGCTCTACCGCGTCCGCAGCGCGGCAAGGAAGGGCAAACCATGACCGTCTTCACCGAATCGGTCGTCGAAGAGGCCGCGTTAGCCTGGCTGGCGGGCCTGGGCTACCAGGTGCAGTTCGGCCCGACCATCGCGCCCGGCGAAGCGGCCGCGGAACGTGACGACTACGGCCAGGTCGTGCTGGCAGGGCGCCTGCGCGACGCGCTCGCCCGTCTCAATCCGCGCGTGCCCGCCGCCGCGCTGGACGAAGCCTACCGCAAGCTCACCCGTCCCGACCGCCCCACTCTGGCCGCCAACAACCACGCCGTCCACCGCATGTTGGTCGAGGGCGTGCCCGTGGAATACTTCCGTCCCGACGGCTCGCTGGGCGGCGACCTGGTGCGCGTCCTGGCTTTCGACGACACGGACAATAACGACTGGCTGGCGGTCAACCAGTTCACCGTCGTCGAAAACCGCCACGAGCGCCGCGCCGACGTCGTGCTCTTCGTCAACGGCCTGCCGCTGGCGGTCATGGAATTGAAGAACGCCGCCGCCGAGAACGCCACCATCTGGTCCGCCTTCAACCAGCTTCAGACCTACAAAGGGCAAATCCCCTCCCTGTTCGCCTTCAACGAGGCGCTGGTCATCTCCGACGGCATCCATGCCCGCATCGGCGCCCTCACCGCCGACCGCGAATGGTTCATGCCGTGGCGCACCATCGACGGCGCGACGTTGGCCGACGACCGGCTCAGCCAGCTCCAGGTCATGATCGAGGGGGTCTTCGACCGGCGCCGCTTCCTCGATCTCATCCGCTCCTTCATCGTCTTCGAGGATGCCGGCGACGGCGTGCTCGTCAAGAAGATGGCCGGCTACCATCAATACCACGCGGTCAACGCAGCGATCGAGGAGACCTTGCGCGCCTGCGCGCCTGATCCCGAAGCGCCGCAGTTCGGCGACATGCGCGGCGTCTACCTGGTGCACGGGCCTGGGTCCGGCCGGCCCCGCAAGCCCGGCGACCGGCGCATCGGCGTCATCTGGCACACGCAAGGCTCCGGCAAAAGTCTGACCATGGCGTTCTACGCGGGCCGCATCATCCAGCATCCGGCCATGGAGAATCCTACAGTCGTCGTGCTGACCGACCGCAACGACCTCGACAACCAGCTCTTCGAGAATTTCGCACGCGACCACGATCTGCTGCGCCAGGAGCCGGTGCAGGCCGAAAGCCGCGCCGACCTGCGGGCAAAGCTCCGCGTCGCCTCCGGCGGCGTGGTGTTCACCACCATCCAGAAGTTCTTCTTCGAGGAAAGCGGCGACGCCGGCATGGCGCTGTCGCAGCGCCGCAACATCGTCGTCATCGCCGACGAAGCGCAGCGCAGCCAGTACGACTTCATCGACGGCTTCGCTCGCCACATGCGCGACGCGCTCCCCAACGCCTCGTTCATCGGCTTCAGCGGCACGCCCATCGAGCGCACCGACGCCA
Organism: Anaerolineae bacterium; assembly: GCA_025454565.1. Lineage (GTDB taxonomy): Bacteria > Chloroflexota > Anaerolineae > CG2-30-64-16 > CG2-30-64-16 > JALOOE01. Next base: position 4,794 of record JALOOE010000057.1, on the reverse strand, counting down.
ACACCCGCGCCGTGTTCGGCGACTACATCAGCATCTACGACATCCGCCAGGCCGTGCTCGACGGCGCCACGGTGCCCATCTACTACGAAAGCCGCCTGGCCAAGCTGGCCCTGGACGAGCGCGAGCGGCCCAAGCTGGACCGGGAGTTCGAGGAAGCGACCGAAGGCGAAGAGGTCGAGCACAAAGAGCAGCTCAAGAGCCGCTGGGCGCAGTTGGAGGCGTTGGTCGGCGCCGAGCATCGCGTGGCGCTCATCGCGGCCAACCTGGTGGAACACTTCGAGCAACGCCTGGCGGCCCTGGACGGCAAAGCCATGATCGTCTGCATGAGCCGGCGCATCTGCGTTGACCTCTACAACGCCATCGTCGCCCTGCGCCCGGATTGGCATCGCCCCGATGACGACCAGGGCGCCATCAAGATCGTCATGACCGGCTCGGCCTCCGATCCGGCCGATTGGCAGCCGCACATCCGCAACAAAGCCCGGCGCCAGGATCTTGCCGCGCGCTTCAAGGCTCCCGCCGACCCCTTCCGCATCGTCATCGTGCGCGACATGTGGCTCACCGGCTTTGACGCCCCTTGCCTCCACACCATGTACGTGGACAAACCCATGCGCGGGCACGGCCTCATGCAAGCCATCGCGCGCGTCAACCGCGTCTTCCGGGATAAGCCCGGCGGCCTCGTGGTGGACTATCTCGGCCTGGCCGAAGAGCTGCGCGACGCGCTCGCCACCTACGCCGAGAGTGGCGGCGCCGGGGAGACCGCCATCGATCAGGAGCGGGCCGTCGCGGTCATGACTGAGAAATACGAGGTGTGCCGCGGCCTGTTCTACGGCTTTGACTGGTCGTCGTGGGCCTCCCCCAGCCCGCAGGCGCGCCTCAGCCTCCTGCCCGCCGCCCAGGAACACATCCTCCGGCAGGATGACGGCAAGAACCGGCTCCTGGCGGCCGTCAAAGAGCTCTCCCAGGCCTTCGCCCTCGCCGTCCCCCACGACCGGGCGCTCGCGGTGCGGGATGACGTGGCCTTCTTCCAGGCTGTGCGCGCCGTCCTTGCCAAGGGGACGCCCGGCGAGGGGCGCGGCGCCGAGGACCTCGACCATGCCATCCGCCAGATCATCTCCCGCGCCATCCTGTCCGACGAAATCATCGACATCTTCGCCGCCGCGGGCCTCAACAAGCCGGACATCTCCATCCTCTCCGACGAATTCCTGGCTGAAGTTCGCGGCATGCCCCAGAAGAATCTGGCCGTCGAGCTCCTGCGCAAGCTGCTGCTGGGTGAGATCAAAGCCCGCGGCACGCAGAACCTGATCCAGGCGCGCTCATTCGCCGAGATGCTCGAAACGGCCATTCGCCGCTACCAGAACCGGGCCATCGAGAGCGCCCAGGTGATCGAGGAGTTGATCGCCCTCGCCGAGGAGATGCGCGAGGCCGGCCGCCGCGGCGAGCAGCTCCACCTGACGGAAGACGAAGTCGCCTTCTACGACGCCCTCGAAGTCAACGACAGCGCCGTCAAAGTGTTGGGCGACGACACGCTCAAGACCATCGCCCGCGAGCTCGTCCTGGCCGTGCGCAACAGCGTCACCATCGACTGGACCATGCGCGAAAGCGTCCGCGCCCGCATCCGCGTCATGATCAAGCGCATCCTGCGCAAATACGGCTACCCGCCGGACAAACAGGAGCGTGCCACCCAGACTGTGCTCGAACAGGCAGAAGTCCTTTGCGCCGAGTGGGCGCTGGTGTAAGTCGCTGCGGAGCCACATATCCGCAGCGACCGGCAGGGGCGAGGCAGCCAACTATGGTGGATAGGAGCCGCTTCGCGCGGTTAGGGCTTGTCAAAGTATAACTACCTGCTCTGGCCGGTCTCCGACCGAGCCAGGGAACTTGCTTCTTGACACGCCCTTACTACATCGCCGGACCGTAGAACCGGGGCAACCCGGTGCGGATGAATTCCGGGAGGTTGCCCTGGGTGGCGAACGATGCCACATGGGCGGCATCGTCCACCGCGGTGAGCCCATCCAGGGGCAGCGGTTTGACGATTTCGCTCAGCGGACGGGCCGGCGCTCGCAAGGCCGCCATCTCGGCTTCTCCCGGCTCAGGTTGCAGCGGGCGGCGCGCGGCTGCCTCGAGGTCATCGTTGTCCAGGACCAGCATCCAGCCGGGAGCTCTGCTCAGTGCGCCGCGCTTGCTGGCAGGGATAGGCTGCGGGTCGGGGAGTTGGCTCAGGCCGAGTTGCAAGCGCGTGATGGCTTCACCCAGTGTCAGCTTGCCGACGACCGTATCGGCGGTCGGCTGCGCCAGGAACAGGCTTCGCTCCGTCCCACCGACCGTGAGCGCTTCTTTCTGACCACCGAACTCGCGCATCAGGCCGGCAAGACCGTAGCGAGGAACCCCGTTGATGACGACCAGGCTGATCGCGGCCTCCGTGGCGCCGATCAGATTGGCGTACGGATCACCCGTTGCCCCCGCGAGCACAAGCAGATCGGCACGCTTGCCCGACTCGATGGAGCCGAGCTCCGGATGCCACTTCAGGATCCGCGCCGGATTCGTCGTCGCCAGGGCGACCAACTCCCGGTCGGTGAAGAGCTGCCCCAGGGAGTCGCTCACCAGCCGCGCCACCTTGAGCTCGCCCAGCAGGTTTTTGCTGCCTGATGGCGACCAATCCGAGCCCAACCCGATCGGCACCCCCGCCGCCTTGGCTGCCGCAACATCCGCCGATCCGCCGTAGAGGAGGTGGTTGCTCAGCGGCGACCACACGATGGCCCCACCGTGTTGGCCCATGACCTTTAGGTCGGCCGGCGTCAGCGCAGTGGCGTGGATGCCGACCAGCGCATCGTTGATGGCCCAGGCGCCGCCCGGCAGTTGCAGCTTCAGAAAATGGCTGCGTGCCCGATCATCGACCCCCTCGCTCAGATGCATCAGCAGCACCCGGCCCTTCGTCTTCAAGCGCCCGATTTCTTTGGCGAATTTCTCGACCTTGTTCGCGGCAACATCGGCGATCAGCGCCTTGGCCTCCGGCAACTTCGTATCGCCGGTCGCCTCGACGTTGCGCACGATGCCGCGATAGCGCTTGATGATGCCCGGCGCACTGGAGAGCGTGACCCCTTGCGAGGTAGTGACGCCGGCAACCAGGCATTTGCACTCCCCATAGCGGACTACGGCCTCGACGTAACCGGACGCGGGCTGCTGGGTGAGCAACTGCATCGGCCCCGACACACGCGCGCGCTTCTCCTCATGGTTGGACCACCGATCGCGATTGGCGAAGCGCTGCGGGACCTGCCAGATGGGCAGGATGTTGTAGCTCAAGTGGTTATGGAGCTCGATCAAGCCGGGGTAGATCGTGCCATCCGTATGGATGAGGGGCGCGCCTGCGAAGCCGGCAGGCAACGGCGCGGCCGCGTCCTGCACGGCGACAATACGCCCGGCATCCAGGCAGAGCCGGCCCGACTCGATGACACCGAAATCGGCATCCATCGTGACCACTCTGCCGGTCAGCATATAGCGCGCGCCTTCCAGTGGGTCAATGGGTGTAACAGGCATAGGATTCCTTCTCCTTTGCTAAGGGGCGCAACTGCTCCCGCTTTGGCCGGTCTCCGACCGAGCCAATGGCGCAACCTCTTCTCTACGCACCCTAAGGGGCGGTCCAGGTGATCTTTTTATCGCCGCTGCGCTGGCTGCGCGTGCCGCCGGCGCCGTGCCAGGCCGGTACGCCGAAGGGCAAATCAAAGCGGGGCAGCGGGGCGCTGTCTTCGGGTCTGAACTGCGCACCGTACGGCGTCGCATCGATGACGCCATCATCGTCGGGTGTGACGGCGGCGAGCATGGCCGGCAGCGCGGCGCTCCAACTGGCTGTCAATGCGGCCTCGTCTCGAGCCGAAGGATGCAAGATGTCGATCACGGTGAAGTCCCGGCTGCGCGGCCAATGGGCCAGCGCGTGGCGCGCGGCCGCGCCGGCGGCGATGACGGCCTGGATGGGGTTCGTATCTGCCAGTCGGTCCAGAATTGCGTTGCGGTAGTCCAGGATCGCCGGTTCCAGGGCGATTCGCGCCATCTGGGTGTTATGCTGGCCGCGGATGCCGAATAAGTATGTGTTCACCATCACATAGGCGCGCGTGATCCCGATCTTGCGCAACAACCCCTGGACGCGTTGGCCGGCATCGCCCACCAGGATGCGGTGTCCCAGCAGCTCATCGGTCGAGGGATCTTGGCCCACCAGCAGGATGCGCGCGGCGCCGGTGAGCCGGCCCCGGTAGTAGACGGGACCGAAGTCCGTGCGGAAGCGGCCGGACGGATGATTGGTGTAGGCCGCAAGCGGCGCTGCGGCGAAGAGTTGCTCCCAGAGCGGCGGCGGGCATGACAATGCTCCTCGTCAGGATGGGATTACACGCTGAGCGTGAATCTGTCTGGCGAGGAGCATTGTACTATGCCGAAAGGCTCGTGGCAAGGGGCTCTTTTCTGGGGTGTTCTATCCGTCTCGATGTCTACAATCCCGCTACGATCTGCCGCGCCTGCCGGAGATAATCCTCAGCAGAGCGGATATGCGCCAACACTTCAGTCGCACTCGGTGCGGGTGCCGGGCCGGGCGTGGGGCCCGGCGTTGGACCCGGCGCGGGTGTCGTTTCGCGCGCCAGTTGCTTGATGGCGTCTATTGCCGGCATATGGCCGATGGGGGTTTGGGGGTAGTTGCATTCCGGTGGGCGGCGCCCCATCTCCCAGTCGCCGTAGAAGGTGTCGGCTTCAAAGATGGCGCTGTAATCCGCCAACACCTTGGCGCCCATGATCCAGAAGTAGCCCGCCTTGAGC
>JALOOE010000675.1 GCA_025454565.1 Anaerolineae bacterium | reverse complement strand
CGCGAGCGCACAGTGATCCCGCGCACGACGCCCAGGCTGCGCACAGCCCGATAGCCGGGGATGTCGAAGGTGGTGCTGGTCATTTTGATGTCCATCGTCACATCTCCATGTCGGAACGCATTCCCTGCAGCGGCTCCTGAGGGGATATACGTGTTATCACGCAGTGAGTTGCGGTGACAAACGGGCACGAACTCTCTGCGAAGGGTCGAGCCCTTCGTCGCAGTCTACCACCTTCCCGGTCTCGCGGCAACAGATCTCAGCGGGCGACGTCGCGGCATCGCCCCTAGCCCACCGGATCTTTGATCGCTCCACGCTCGCTCAGCGGTGTCGCCGCGCCAGGACGGTCAGGAACCGCGGGGGCCTTCGTCACGCGCACGGCGCACACCTTGTAGTCGGGGATTTTGGCGCGCGGATCGTCGGCGAAGTGGAAGGGGATGAAAATCATGCCTTTCGGCGAGCGATCGGTGATGAGCAGCCGGGCGGTGATCGAGCCGCGGCGGCTCGACACGTCCACCCAATCGCCGCTCGCCAGGCCCAGCCGCGCCGCATCGCGCGAGTGCATCTCGACGGTGCATTCGGGCCAGGCCGCGTCCAGCGCTGAGACGCGCGTCATCGTGCCACCGTGCCAGTGATAGAGCACGCGACCGGTGCTGAGGAGGAACGGGTAGTCGGCGTCCGGCAACTCGCTGGCCGTGCCGTACTCGACCCGCCAGAACTTGCCCCGGCCGCGCGGGAAGTCGTCGGTGAAAAGGTAGGGCGTGCCAGGGTGATCAGGTGCTGGACAAGGCCAGTGGACGCCACCCTCGCGCGCCAGCCGCTCATAGCTGATGCCGGCGAAGTCGGGCGTCACCCGGCGCATCTCGTCCCAGATGGCGGCGGGAGAGGAGTAAGACCAGGACGAAGGACCAAGGACCAAGGACCAAGCCGCATCTGCGCTATCGGTCTTCGGTCGTTCGTCTTTCGTCTTTCGTCCTCCGTCCTTCACCATCGTCCGCCGTGCCAGGTCAGCCACGATCTCCCAATCGGCGCGAGCCTGACCGGGAGGCGGCAACGCCTGGCGCACGCGCTGTACGCGGCGATCGGAGTTGATGAAGGTGCCGTCCTTCTCCGCAAAGCTCGCCGCGGGCAGGATCACATCGGCGTAGACGTTGGTCTCATTGAAGAAGATGTCCTGGCTGACGAAGAATTCCAGATGCTCGATCGCGTGGCGGGCGTGCGCCTGGTTCGGCTCGCTCATCAGTGGATTCTCACCCATCACATACCAGCCCTTGACCTGACCTGACAGGATGCCGTCCACCATCTCGGTGGTTGTGAGGCCCGGTTCGGCAGACAGCGGCACGCCCCAGGCCGCCTCGAACGCCGCGCGCACGACCGGGTCGGTGACCGGCTGATAGGCAGTGTAGAAGTTCGGCACGCCGCCCATATCCGAGCAGCCCTGGACGTTGTTCTGGCCTCGCAGCGGATTCAGCCCCGTGCCGGGCCGGCCGATGTGACCGCACAGCAGCGCCAGGTTGGTCAGCGTGAGCGTGTTATCGGTGCCGTGCGTGCTCTGGCTGATGCCCATGCCCCAGTACATCGCCGCGGCGTGCGCGCCGGCATAGATGCGCGCCGCCCGGCGGATGTCTTCGGCGGGCACACCGGTGATCGCAGCGGCCCACTCCGGCGTCTTGCCGGCGAGGCTGGCGGCGAATTCCTCAAACCCTTCGGTGCGCGCCGCGACGAACGCCTCGTCGTACAGCTTCTCGGCCACGACGACATGCGCCATCGCGCTGAACAACGCGGCGTCGGTGCCCGGCTTCTCGCGCAGCCATAGCTCGGCGAAATGGGTCATCTCGGTCTGCCGCGGATCGACAACGATCAAACGGGCGCCGTTTTTGCGCACCGCCTGCTTCAAGAATGTGGCAATGACGGGATGCGTCTCGGCGGTGTTCGAGCCGATAACCATGAAACATTCGAGGTTGGGCATCTCGGCGATGGCGTTGCTCATCGCGCTGGAGCCGAGGGCCAGTTGCAGCCCCGCGACGCTGCCCGCATGACACAGCCGGGCGCAGTGATCGATATTGTTGGTGCCGATCACTGCGCGCAAGTACTTCTGGAACAGGTAGTTATCCTCGTTAGTGGCCTTGGCCGACGCGTTCGCGGTGATGCTGTCCGGCCCGTAGCGGCGGCGCAGGTCGAGCAAGCGTGTCGCCACCAGGTCGAGCGCCTCGTCCCAGGACGCCTCGCGCCACGCATCAGGCGATGTCGCGGCCGTGCGCGCTCCGGGCGTCTGTGATACGCGCCGGATCAGCGGGACGGTCAGCCGGCTGGGGTGATGGACGAAATCCAGCCCGAACCGCCCCTTGACGCACAGCCGGCCATAGTTCGGCGCGGCCTCGAACGGCGCGTCGAGTTCGGCGCGGCCTCGAACGGCGCGTCGACGCGGATGATGCGATCATCTCTGACGCGCAGATCGATCTGGCAGCCCACGCCGCAGTACGGGCAGGTGGTACGCACGACACGGTCAGGTTCCATCATTTGATCTCCGTTTATGGTTTCAGGGAGCAGGTTTAAGGTTGAAGGTTGAAGGTTGAAGGTAGGTCTCTCATGACCCGGCTATCACCTTCAACCTGTAACCTTCAACCTGTAACCTTCAACCCGTAACCCTCAACCCGTAACCTACAGAAACACCACCATCACCGCCGTGATCGCCAGATAGATCAGCGCCAGCGGGGTCAGGAACGTCCAGCAGAACTTCATCAGTTGGTCATACCGGACGCGGGGCAGGCTGGCGCGCACCCAGATGAACAGGAAGATCATCACCAGGACTTTGCCGACGAAATAAACCGGCCCGAGCAGCGGGATCTGATCCACGAATGGGCCGCGATAGCCGCCGAAGAAGAGCGACACGATCACACCGCTGGCGACGATCATGTGCAGGTATTCGGTCATGTAATACAGGGCGAACTTGATGCTGCCGTATTCGGTCTGGAACCCAGCCACCAACTCGTTTTCCGTTTCGGGAAAATCGAACGGGCTGCGATTCGTCTCGGCCAACGTCGTGATGAAGAAGAACGGGAAGGCCAGCAGCAGCCAGATGCGGAAGTACCATGCCATCGGCTCGTTGATGATCCGCATCAGGCTGAGCGTGCCAGTGACCAACACGATCGCCAGCAGCAACAGCCCCATCGGCAGCTCGTAGGCGAGCATCTGCGCGCTGGTGCGCAGCGCGCCGAGCAGCGAGTATTTGTTATTGCTCGCCCAGCCGCCCAGGATGATCCCATACGTGCCCAGGCCACCGATCGCCAGCACATACAGCAGCGCCACGTTGATATCCGCGATGCCCATCGTGATGGTGCGGCCAAACAGCGTGATGTCTGGTCCGACGGGCACGACGGCGAACATGACCAGCGCCGGCACGATCGCCAATGCCGGACCGAGCACGAACAGGATTTTGTCGGTGTAGCTGGGGATGGTCTCTTCCTTGAACACCATCTTGAGCGCGTCCGCAATCGGATGCCCCAGGCCGAACTTCCAGGCGCGGTTCGGGCCGATGCGCAACTGGAAGCGTCCCACCAGCTTGCGCTCCACCCAGGTGAGATATGCGAAGCCGCCCAACAGCGCCAAGATAAAGACGAGCGACTTGATGGCGGGGATGAGAATCAGGTCGATCCAATCCATAACGCGAATCCTGTTTAAGGTTGGAAGGTTTAAGGTTACAAGTTGAAGGTGAAAGGATGTGGTTTAGGCAGGGTGTCGTCTTGCTGCAACCTTCAACCTGTGACCTGCAACTTCACCAGCACCGGCTCTCCTCGCCCTGCGCCCAAAGCTTCCGCCGGCAAGCCGGGTTGACCGACGGGCGCCCACGCGGTCCCTGGTTGCACCGATGCGTCGGCCTTCAAAATTAGGCTAACACTGCGGCCCGATGCGCTCACGACCACTGCGCCGCCATCGGCCAGCTTGAGCGCGGCCAGATCGGCCGGGTTGAGCGCGATGAACGGCTGCGGGGCCAGGCCGCGCACCTGCTCGGCGGCGTGCTGCATGATGGCGCCGCCATCCCACAACAGGCCTCCACCGACGAGATAGAAGCTGCCGGGTTCCGGCGCGGCCAACGGCGCGCTCTCGCCGCTCTCGGGCTTGCGCGCGATGCGGGCCATGGCCGCGCTAGGCCATTGCACACCCGCTTCGCCGAGCGTCTCCCAGCGTATGCCCGCATAAGCCAGGGCTGCCTTGCCGATCTCTTCCAGCACCGCCTGGGCGTTTGGGTAGTTCCAGGGCTTGGCGGTCGGCCCGTGCCGGGCCTTGCGCTTCTTGCGCTTCCAGTCGGGCATATTCGCAGTCGGGGCCGCGCCTTGCGCCTGCCCGGCTTCGGGCGACCACGTGGAATCGCCCTTGCTCTCGATGGCCTGCCACTTTTCCGCCAGCGCGGCCACGATCGCCCAATCGGGCCGGCTTTGTCCGACCGGTTGGATGCCTTCCGGTCCGCGCTGCACGCGGCGCTCCAGGTTGGTATAGGTACCGTCCGCTTCGGCGAAGCTGCACGCAGGGAGCACCACATCGGCCAGCCTGGCGGTTTCGGTCAGGAAGAGATCCTGGACGACCAGGAAGTCGAGCCCTTGCAGCGCCTGGGCCGTCGCCGGTTCCGCGGCGGGATCCAGTCCGGCGACCAGCAGCCCTTTTACGCCGCCTGCCAGCATCTGCGCCAGCGATTGCCCGGGTTCGGCGGGCGGCTGAACGCCCCACAGTTTGCCCAGACGGTCGCGCACGGCCGCATCGCCGATCGGAAGCTGACCCGGCAGCGTGTCGGGCAGCAGCCCCATGTCACGGCAGCCCTGGCTGTTGGCCTCGCGCCCGACGTAGGCCAGCTTATCGCCCTGACCCAGCAGGTTCGCCAGATTGTTCA